>NZ_JAGYFX010000119.1:0-16993 GCF_019946615.1 Pseudomonas sp. BF-R-01 | reverse complement strand
GCTCCTACAAGTCATAGGGCGTTCGCCCTGACGTCATAAAAAACCCATCACCTGACGGAATTCGATGGGCTATCCACGTTCAATACACTCAGTAATGTTCCCGCCCGCATAAAAGCCGGACGACCGGACTGGCGCCGCTCCCACTCACCAGCAACACTCATCCCCACGATAATCAGAGGATTCCCACATGCTATGGAAAAAAGGCCGACGCAGCGACAACGTGGTCGATGCCCGTGGTGATGATGTCGGCGGTGGTGGCGGCGGGATGCGTTTTGGTGGCGGCAAGGGCCTGAGCCTGACCGCGATCATTCTGATTGTCGGGATCGGCTGGATCACCGGCCAGGACCCGTTGCAGATCCTCGGCCAGCTCACCGGGCAGATGACCGAGCAATCGGCACCGGCACCGACGCAAACCCGCAAGGCACCGCCAGCCAATGATGAAGGGGCGGAATTCGTCCGTTCGATCCTCGGTGACACCGAAGACACCTGGGGCCAGATTTTCCAGCAGGCCGGCCGACAGTATAAAGATCCTACGCTAGTGCTGTTCAGCAACCGGGTGAACTCGGCGTGCGGCCTGGCCACCTCGGCGACCGGGCCGTTCTATTGTCCCGCAGACCAGAAGGTCTACCTGGACATGAGTTTCTTCCAGGAAATGTCGCAACGCTTTGCCGCTGCGGGTGATTTCGCTCAGGCCTACGTGATCGCTCACGAAGTCGGACACCATGTTCAGACCTTGCTCGGCGTTTCCGCGAAAATCCAGGTCGCCCGTCAGCAAGGCCGGCAAATGGAAGGTGACGGTGGCTTGCTGGTGCGTCAGGAGCTGCAAGCGGACTGCCTCGCGGGTGTCTGGGCCAACAATGCACAGCAACGCCTGAACTGGCTGGAGCCGGGCGACATCGAAGAAGCCTTGAACGCCGCCAACGCCATCGGCGACGACCGCTTGCAGCAGCAAGGCCAGGGTCGCGTGGTGCCGGACTCGTTTACCCATGGCACGTCGGCGCAAAGGGTGCGCTGGTTCAAAACCGGATTTGCGCAAGGCCAGGTGGGCCAGTGCGATACCTTTGCGGCGAAAAATCTGTAAATGAAAAAGTGGTTGTTGATGTTGTTGTTTACTTGCACCTGTACCCAGGCTGCCGAGCATGGGGTCAAGGAGATCAGCCCCGGCCGACTCTTGTTGAAAGAAGGTGAGATGGCGGTGGGCATCGGCCCGGCGCCGGCGAAAATCGAGCGCGTGCTGATCATCATCCACGGTCGGTTGCGCAATGCTGAAACCTACCGCCAGAGTGCCGAGCGGGCGGCAGAGCAAGCCGGGCAAAGCGCCAATACGTTGGTGATCGCTCCGCAATTTCTCAATGAAACCGACGTGGCACTCCATCCAGTCGCCGACACCGTGTTGCGTTGGCAAGGCAATGACTGGATGGCCGGCGGTTTATCCACCGCTCCGTTTGCCCTGAGTTCCTACGCGGCGCTCGACCAGATCATCGCCCGGCTCGGCGATCGTCGACAGTTTCCGGACGTGAAGGATGTCGTCATCGCGGGCCACTCGGGCGGTGCTCAGGTGGTTCAGCGTTATGCGTTGTTGAGTCACGATCAACCGGAGCTCAAGGCGGCTGGCGTGCACATGCGCTACGTCATCGCCAATCCGTCTTCCTACGCGTATTTCGATGAGCGGCGGCCAGTGGCGTTCAGTCACGCCGGTTGCCCGGCGTTCAACCGCTGGAAGTACGGCTTGTCAGATTTGCCCGCTTACGCCGAAGGACAAACGCCCGCGCAACTGGAGGAAAACTACGTTCAGCGTGACATCGTTTATCTACTGGGGCAGCAGGACATTGATCCGAACCATCCGGCGCTGGATAAAAGTTGTGAGGCGAAAGCCCAGGGCGCTAATCGATTGATTCGCGGGCGCAATTATTTTGAGTTTTTGAAGCGTAGCCATCCGCAAGGATTGAATCAGCAATTGATCGAAGTGCCCGGGGTTGGGCATAACGGGGATGGGATGTTTACGTCGCCGGAGGGGCAGAAAGTGTTGTTCGGGCAGTGATGACGCCTTCGCGGGCAAGTCGGGTCGCCGCACCGCTCGCTCCTACGTGTAACTCTGTAGGAGCGAGGCTTGCCCGCGAAGGGTCCCTCAAGCCAACAACATTTCCCGCAACGCCACGCAATCCGCCGCATGCCAATCAGTCAGCTCAGGCCACGGGTTATCCGGCAGATTCACCAACACCGTCCGCGCCCCCGCCGCTCTTCCGCAATCCAGATCAAACCGGTAATCACCGACCATCACCATCTCGCTCGCCGGCACGTTCCAGGCCTCGGCCAATTTCAACAAACCACCGGGGTGCGGCTTGGGCGGCGCTTCATCACGCCCCAACACATCCTCCACCGCGAAGCAGTCCGCCAGGCCAATGGCTTCCAGCGTCACATGCGCCAACTCCCGAGCATTGCGCGTAAGAATGCCCAGGCGATAACCGCGCCCCGCCAACTCGCGCACCAGTTCCACAGCACCCGGCGCCGGTTTCGAACCCAGCGCCAGATCCCGTTCATGCTCCAGCAACCATGCATGTTTGGCCGCGGCTTCAGCAGCCGGCAGCGCGGCGAGGTGGGTCAGGATGTCGTCTTCGGCCGGGATCGCCAGCGCCACGCGAATCGCCGCGAAGTCATGCACGGCCACCGTCAGGGTGCCGTCCATGTCGAACACCCAGTGCCGCACCTCGGCCAGGCTCATGCCCAATCCTTGCGGTGACGGATCAGGCCTTCCTGAGTGACCGACGCCACCAGTTGCCCGGCGCGATTGAACACGCTGCCACGGCTGAACCCACGGGAATTGCCAGCCCACGGGCTGTCCATCGCGTACAGCAACCAGTCATCGGCACGCAGATCCGCATGGAACCACAGCGCGTGATCGAGGCTGGCGACCTGCATGTCTTTCTGCCAGACCGACTTGCCATGGGGCAACATCGAGGTGGTCAGCAGATTGAAGTCCGACGCGTAGGCCAGCAGGTATTTGTGCAGCGCCGGGGAGTCGGCCAACGCGCCGTCGGCGCGAAACCAGACGTACTTGACCGGATCGGATGGCTGCGGGTTGTAGGGATCTTTCTCGGTGACCGGGCGGAATTCGATCGGCTTCGGGCACAGCAGTTTTTCACGCATGTGCTCGGGGATCAGGTGCGCGCGCTGATGGGTCAGCTCCAGTTCCGAGGGCAGGTTTTCCGGCCCGACCACCGTCGGCATCTGGCCCTGATGCTCGAAGCCTTTTTCGTCATATTGGAACGACGCGCTGCACGTGAAGATCGGGTTGCCCTTCTGGATCGCCGTGACCCGACGCGTGCTGAAACTGCCGCCGTCGCGAACCCGATCAACCTGATACACCACGGGCAACGTGGAATCGCCCGGACGCAGGAAATAACCGTGCATCGAATGCACATGACGCGCGACTTCGACCGTCTGGCTGGCCGCCGACAGGGACTGACCGATCACTTGGCCGCCGAACAACTGACGAAAGCCCAGGTCCTGGCTGCGGCCACGGAACAGGTTTTCTTCGATCGGTTCCAGGGTCAGCAAATCGACCAGATCATCCAACACTTGGCTCATTCAGACTCTCCTCACACATCGCAATGCCGCGCAGTCTTGGCTGCGGCGGTCGATTCAGTTTCCGGCCAGGGCCATCATTGGCGCCATTGTAAACGTCCGGGCCGTCTTATCCATGCAAGGTTTGCAGCCATTGTTCACGGGTGATGCGGTACAGCACATGGTGACGCAGAGGATGATCGACCGCGAGTTTCGGGTGGTCGAAGTCACCGGCTGAATCATGGTGCATACCGATGGCCTGCATGACTTTCTGCGATGGCGTGTTGGTTTCCGTGGTGAAGGACACGACCTCTTGCAGCGCCACCCGGTCAAACCCGCAGCGCAGAGCGGTCCACGCCGCCTCACTGGCGTAACCCAAGCCCCAGTGTTCGCGGGCCAGGCGCCAGCCGATCTCGATGGCCGGCGTGAAAGGCGCGTCGAAACCGACCACGCCGAGCCCGGTAAAACCGATGAATGCACCGGTATCCTTGCGCTCCAGCGCCCAGAGACCAAAACCATGCTCGGCGAAATGCCCACGAATCCGCCCGATCAGCGAAGCACTTTCCAGTCGACTCAAGGGCGCCGGGAAATAACGCATCACCTGTGGATCGGCGCACATCGCCGCAAACGCCGGCAAATCCTCGTCACGCCACTGCCGCAACAGCAGTCGCGCGCTCTCGAGTTCCAGTATCGGCTCCATCGTGTCCCTCCGTTTCCATGCCGCAAGTCTACATCGCTGGTAGGATCGTTCACTCATTCCTACACGCCGTACTCATAAAAGCCCGTCATGCCGCTGCCATTGATTTACCACGAAGACTACAGCCCCGAGTTCCCGGCGGAACACCGCTTCCCCATGGACAAGTTTCGCCTGCTGCGCGATCACCTGGTGGACAGCGGGCTGACCCGGGACGCCGACCTGCTGCGCCCGGAACTCTGCCCGCCGGAAATTCTCGCCCTCGCACATGACGCTGCCTATATCGAACGCTACATGAGCGGCGAGTTGTCCCGCGAAGACCAGCGGCGTCTTGGCCTGCCGTGGAACGAAGCCCTGGCCCGGCGCACGGTGCGGGCGGTCGGCGGTTCGCTACTGGCGGCGGAACAGGCGCTGGAACATGGATTGGCCTGTCACTTGGCCGGCGGCACGCATCACGCGCATTACGACTACCCGGCGGGGTTCTGCATCTTTAACGACCTGGCGGTGATCAGCCATTACCTGCTGGAAAGCGGTCGTGTGAATCGGGTGCTGATCTTCGATTGCGACGTGCATCAGGGCGACGGGACTGCACGGATTCTGCACAACACTCCGGACGCGGTGACCGTTTCCCTGCACTGCGAGAAGAACTTTCCTGCACGCAAGGCCGAAAGTGACTGGGACATCCCGCTGCCCAAGGGCATGGGCGATGCCGAATACCTGAAGGTCGTCGACGACGCGCTGAATTATTTGCTGCCGCTCTATCAACCGGACCTGGTGCTGTATGACGCCGGTGTCGATGTGCATAAGGACGACGCGCTCGGTTACCTGAAGCTGACAGACGAAGGCGTGGCCGCTCGGGATGAAAGCGTGATGCGCCATTGCCTCGGGCGGGATATTCCGGTGGTCGGGGTGATCGGCGGCGGCTACAGCAAGGACCGCAAGGCGCTGGCGCGGCGTCACGGCATCCTGCATCACAGCGCGCAGCGGGTGTGGGCGTCATCAGGTTGTCATTGAGGTGTGCGCCTTTACCCACAATGCCTGTGGAACTGCCTGTGGATAACCTGAGCGAAAGGGCCTACAGGCCATGCTGCATATGGCATGCAGAGCGCTGGTTGTTTTTTGATCACTATTTTATGAACACCCCGGAACCAATGTGGGAGCGAGCCTGCTCGCGATGAGGCCCTCACATCCAACATCGATTTTGACTGACCCACCGCCATCGCGAGCAGGCTCGCTCCTACAGTTAACCGTGCTGGTAGAATGCCCGGCTTATTCCGCCGAACCGCAGCGCACACCATGACCCAATCTTCCGCCGCCCTCCCCCCTAAAGTCGCCATCATCGGCGGTGGCCCCGCCGGCCTGATGGCGGCGGAAGTGTTGAGCCAGGCCGGAATCAAGGTCGATCTGTACGACGGCATGCCTTCGGTAGGCAGGAAATTTCTCCTCGCTGGCGTGGGCGGCATGAACATCACCCATTCCGAAGCCTACCCGGCATTCCTCTCGCGCTACGCCGAGCGCGCACCGCAGATTGCACCGCTGCTGCGAGCCTTTGGTGCCGAAGCGCTGTGCCAGTGGATTCATGACCTGGGCATCGAAACCTTTGTCGGCAGCTCCGGCCGGGTGTTTCCGACCGACATGAAGGCCGCGCCGCTGTTGCGCGCCTGGCTGAAACGCCTGCGAGAGGCCGGCGTAGTTATCCACACCCGCCATCGTTGGCTCGGCTGGGATAACAACGGTGGATTGCGCGTTGAAAGTCCTGAGGGTGAAAAAAACCTGAAGCCCGAAGCAACGCTGCTCGCCCTCGGTGGCGGCAGTTGGTCGCGCCTGGGTTCGGACGGCGCGTGGATGCTGCCACTGGAGCAGCACGGCGTAGGACTGGCGCCGCTGCAGCCGAGTAATTGCGGCTTCGAGGTGCAGGCCTGGAGCGAATTGATGGTCAGCAAATTCGCCGGCGCGCCGCTGAAAAATATCGCTATCGGACTCAATGACGACATCCCTCGGCTCGGGGAATGTGTGATTACGGCCACCGGGATTGAAGGCAGTTTGATCTACGCCCTGTCGGCGCCCATCCGCGAAGCGATCAATCAGCATGGCTCGGCGACCATTCACCTCGACCTGTTGCCGGGCCGGCCTGTGGATAAAGTTCAGGCGGCACTGAGCAAACCGCGCGGGTCTCGTTCAATGTCCAAACATCTGCACAGTCAGCTCGGGATAGATGGCGTGAAAGCGGCACTGCTGCGCGAATTGACGCCGTCAGAATGCTTCGCCGATCCGGCGTTGTTGGCTAAAGCGATCAAGGCGTTGCCGCTGACATTGATGAAAACCCGTCCACTGGACGAAGCCATCAGCACTGCCGGTGGCGTGATGTTCGAGGCGATGGATGAACGTTTGATGCTCAAGCAGTTGCCTGGCGTGTTCTGCGCGGGGGAAATGCTGGATTGGGAAGCGCCGACCGGCGGCTATCTGCTGACCGCGTGTTTCGCCAGTGGGCGAGCGGCGGGGTTGGGGATGGTGGAGTGGCTCAAGCGCAAGGCTTGAGACCGAGGCGCGCCCTTCGCGGGCAAGCCTCGCTCCTACGGATTAGTGGTGCCTTGTAGGAGCGAGGCTTGCCCGCGAAGGCGGCCTAACAGCCGCCGCAATCAATCAAGGCTTACGCTTACGCGGCCCAGTGTTAAACACCGGCACCTTACGCACAGGCTTGATCGAAGGCTCCGGCGCCGAAGCATCCCCGCTCTCGACCCATTTACCCAGATTGCGTTTACCGCCGCTGGACGTCTTTGGCTTCTTCGGTTTTTTCGGTTTCTTCACCACCTGGCCGCTGGCATCGGTGTCCGGCACGCGGTGCTCAGGTTCGAAATCGTGTTCCATCTGCCGAGGCAACGTCTGACGCGTCAACGTCTCAATGGCCGACAGCAAATTCACTTCATCGGCGCAGACCAACGAAATGGCCTGCCCGGTGGCACCCGCACGGCCGGTACGACCGATGCGGTGGATGTAGTCCTCTGCCACGATCGGCAGGTCGAAATTGACCACCAATGGCAAATCTTCAATGTCCAGACCACGGGCCGCGACATCGGTGGCCACCAGGATCTGTACTTCGCTGGCCTTGAAACGGTCCAGCGCACGTTGACGCGTAGCCTGAGGTTTGTCGCCATGGATGCCGTCGGCGTTGATGCCCAGGCCCTGGAGTTTTTCCACCAGCGCGTCCACGCCATTACGGGTCTTGGCGAATACCAGCACCTGCTTCCACTTGCCCTTGCGCAGCAGGTGGATGAACAGCTCCGGCTTGCGCTTCTTGTCCACCGTCACTACCCACTGTTTAACGGTGTTGGCAGCAACGTTGCGCGGGCTGACTTCGATGCTCAGCGGATCATTGAGCATTTGCCCGGCCAGCAGGCGAATCGCATCGGAGAAGGTCGCGGAGAACAGCAGTGTCTGACGTTTCTTCGGCAGCACGCGGTAAATGTTCCCCAGCTCCTCGGAAAAGCCCAGGTCGAGCATGCGGTCGGCTTCGTCCAGCACCAGGGTTTGCAACTGGTTGAACTTCAGCGCGTTCTGGCGGAACAGATCGAGCAGACGGCCCGGCGTCGCCACCAACAGGTCGACGCCTTTGCGCAACTTCATCATTTGCGGGTTGATGCTGACGCCGCCATACACCGCATAAGTGCTCAGCGGCAGGTTCTCGGCGTACTGACGCACGGCTTCGTGAACCTGCTCGGCCAGTTCGCGGGTCGGCACCAGAATCAATGCGCGCACCGAGTTGGCGGTGACTTTCGGCCCTTCCATGGCCAGCAATTGCAGCAGCGGCAACGCGAAACCGGCGGTCTTGCCGGTGCCGGTCTGGGCGGCGGCCATCAGGTCGCGACCGGCCAGCACCGCCGGAATGGCTTGCGCCTGAACCGGCGTCGGGGTCTGGTAGCCGAGCGTCTCGAGAGAGCGCAGCAAGGGTTCGATCAGGCCAAGGGTGGCGAAAGTCATGGGATTACCGTAGGAAAATTCAGCGCGGTTGTGCGAAACAAGTGTGCAATGGCGCGCAGTTTACCCTAATTCACACTCGATTCTGTCTGCACCACCGCAGCAGGTCGTTCCGGCGCCCGGCGCCACTGCGGCAAACCGATCAACACCACGGCACTGATGATCACCAGCATGGCCAGGGCTTCTTCGATGCCGATGGTCTCGCCGACAAACACGATCCCCAGCAACACCGCCACCGCCGGGTTGACGTAGGCATAACTGGTGGCCGCTGCCGGCCGCACGTTTTTCAACAGGTACATGTAGGCGTTGAAGGCGATGATCGAACCGAAGAAGGTCAGGTAGGCCAGCGCCGCCCATCCTTCAATCGGTGGCATGGCTTCCATATGTTCACCACTCATCGCACTGCCGATCAGCAACGCCACGCCGCCCACCAGCATTTCCACGGCACTGGCCATCGCGCCCTGGGGCAACGGCAAGTGTTTGCTCCAGACTGAACCGAACGCCCAGGCCGCCGCCGCAAAGATCAGCAACATCGCACCCAGCGGGCTCGATTGCAGGTTGGAACCGAGGTTGAGCATGGCGATGCCGATCAGCCCGAGCACAATCCCCGCCCATTCAAGACGAGTATTACGCGCACCCCAGAAATAGCCGCAGAGCAAGGTAAACAACGGCACCGTCGCCACCGCCAATGCCGCGACGCCGGAAGCGACGCCCATGTGTTCCGCCACACTGACCCCGCCGTTACCGCACGCCAGCAGCAAAATCCCGATGATCCCCGCCGCTTTCCACTGCGCCCAGGTCGGTGCCGGCGCCCCGCGCCAGCGCAGGAAGGCGTACATCAACGTGCCAGCAATGACAAAGCGAATACCGGCGAGCAACAAGGGCGGCCAATACTCCACGCCGATACGGATCACCAGATAAGTCGAGCCCCAAATCACGTACAAGGCGAAAAAGGCAGCGATCAACGGTAGGGGAAAACGACGGAGGCCAGGCATGGGGGGCAGCTCGCAGGCAAGGACAAATGAACAGCTATTCTAGAAAGGCGAACAGCAGAAAATAAGTTACAAAACCTGTTTATAGCGCCGGTACACTTTTCAAATCACGGAGATCAGCGCTATATACCGTGTTTTCGAAAGCCAGCCATTTTTCAGGAATTCGCTCATGGACAAATACGACCGCATGCTCCTCAGCGCCCTACTGGAAAACGGTCGTGCGTCCTACGCCGACCTCGCACGCAAAGTGAACCTGTCCGCCCCGGCCGTGGCCGAGCGCGTGGCCAAACTTGAGGCCAGCGGGGTGATTACCGGTTATCAGGCGAAAGTCGACATGGCCAAGCTGGGCTTGCCGATCCAGTGCGTGATCGAACTGCGGCTGAACCAGCACGGTAATCAGAAAGCCTACGACGACCTGATCAAAATCCCACAGCTGACCGAATGTCACCGGGTGACGGGTGATCCGTGCGTGATCATGCAAGCGGCGGTGGGCTCGATGCCGGAGCTGGAAGAGCTGATCAACCGCATTGCCACGTTCGGGTTCAGCAAGACGTCGATTGTGTTGTCGAGCGCGATAGAGAAGCGCGTGCCGTTGGGGCAGTTGGAGGGGAACGGTAAGTAGTGATGCGGATGACGTTTTCGCGGGCAAGCCTCGCTCCTACAGGATTTCATCGTACCCGTAGGAGCGAGGCTTGCCCGCGAAGAGGCCCGTCCGAACACCGCTGAACTTAAAACCCGCGATGGCGCTTGAGGTGTTCGTTGATTTTGGCCGCCGGGACTTTCTGCAAGCTGACCAGCAGATCATGGGACAACTCGCGCAACCCGTGCTTCTGCCGCAACTCCTGCGCCAGATGCGCCGTCAGGTTGGCCGCCATCTCGGCGTCGGCCATCGCCCGGTGAGCCTTGCCGGTGTTGGGCAGGCTGGCGAAGGTGGTGAGGGTGCCGAGTTTGTGATTCGGCGCAGCCGGCATCAGCCGACGGGCCAGTAGCAGCGAACAAGCAAAGTTCTGCAACCGCGTACGCTTGATCCGCCCCAGTTCAAAGTCCCAGAACTTCTGGTCGAACGCGGCGTTGTGCGCCAGCAGCGGCGTGGTGCCGACAAATTCGTTGACCTCGTTCATCACCTGCTCGGCCGATGGCGCGGTGCGCAGCATGGCATTGCTGATGCCGGTGAGTTGTTCGATGAAGGCCGGGACGCGCACGCCGGCGTTCATCAGGCTTTGATAACGCTCGACGATGCGCCCCTGTTCAAGGATCACCACGGCAATTTCCGTGGCCCGGCAGCTGCTGCTCGGGGAGATCCCGGTGGTTTCAAAGTCGATGACTGCTATGCGTTCCAAACCTGTTTCAACTCCGTAAAAATCAATTCTTGAGCAGCAACGCGCCTTCGATCGGCACGTAGCGGCTGGCGGCGCGGATCAGCGAGTTGGCCGTCAGGCCCGGTACGCCGTAGGCCACCGCTTGCACGCCATGCTTGGCGATGATGCGCTCCAGCAACATGTCGAAATCACCGTCGCCGGAGGCCAGCACCACTTCGTCGACATGATCGGCGGCGTCCATGATGTCGAGGGTGATGCCCACGTCCCAGTCGCCCTTGGCCGAGCCGTCGCTGCGCTGGATGTAGGGTTTGAGCTTCACGGTGAAACCGAGGTTGCGCAGGATCTGCTGGAACTGCTGCTGTTTGCTGTCGCCGCGATCGATCGCGTAGGCATAGGCTTCGACGATATCGCCCTGCTTGCTGATGTCAGCCCACAGCGCGGCGTAGTTGAAGTGGCAACCATAGGCCTGACGCACGGTGTAGTAGAGGTTCTGGACATCGGCGAACACTGCAATTTTTTTCACCGTGCATCCTCTTTCGCGCAGGCGGGATCAGGCACCGGGCCCGAAAAGTTGCCCAGTATGCCAGCCTGGAGGATTGTTCCGCGAATAATCGGCCCGGAGCGCCGCAGCGCTCCGGACGAATGGCGTGTCAGACGAAGGAATCGTCGTCGCCGCCGAAGAACGATGAACTGTCATCGTTGTAGTCGGTGTCGGCATAGTCTTGGGAGTTGTCAGCCACGCGCTGGTCATCGCCCCAGCCGTTGTCACCGCTGTGATCGTTGACCTGAGCCGGCTCTTCCTTGATCACTTCCACCACTTCCGGCTGCTGGTTGTGATGGAACAGGCTGCTGATGCCTTGTGCCAGCATCACGCCACCCGCCACACCCGCTGCAGTTTTCAGTGCGCCGCCGAGGAAACCGCTGCCAACCGCCGGCGCCTGCTGTTGCGGCGCGTAGTTCTGCTGCGGTGGCGGCGCAGCGAAATTCTGCTGTGGCGGCTGCGCGTTGAACGAAGGCCGTCCCGGCTCGCGCCAGCCACCGCTGGAGGGCGGTGCACTTGGCGCAGCCGTTTCACGGGAACTGCCACCGAAAATGCTCGACAGGAACCCACCGCTGCTCGGCGCCGGAGCAGGTGCCTGGGACTTGGCCGATTGCAGTTCGGCCTGCAATTGCTGGATTTGCTCGGTGAGTTGCTTGTTCTGTGCGTCGAGGCTCTTGATCGCTGCCTCTTGCACCAGAATCGCCTGGGTCATGAAGTAGCCCGCCGCGGGTTGGCGAGCCAGATGTTCCTTGATCCGCGCCTCGGCCAGGGCATCGCGCGGGGCTGCGTCCGTTTCGGCCTGTTGCAGCCGGGAAAACAGTCCATCGATCAGGGTTTGTTCTTCAGTGTTCATGGCGACCTCGTAGATTGCCGGGGAAAATCGTTGACCTTCTCGAAGGAGGATACGGCGCTCGACCTTAATGGAGGCTGAAACAAGTTGTTTCAATGACCTTTACCGAACGTTTACGTTTGCGCCCCGACGCGCTGCATCGGTTAAAGTGGGCCACTGCTTTCAACCTGCGATACCGACTGATGAATCCGTTCGATGTACTGCGTGACTCGTTGTATTTCTTTAAGCGCAATCTGAGCCAGATCGTGCGGCTGTGCCTGCCGCTGGTGATTTTCGAAGCGCTGCTGCAACAAGTGGTCGACCACAACACCGTGCCGGACAGCTTTCCCGGCGTCAGCGTGATCGTCGGCCTGCTGGTGTACCCGCTGTACACCGCCGCGCTGATCCTGTTTCTCGACGCGCGCAGCCGTGGCGAATCGCCGCGCAACCGTGACCTGCTGGCGAGGTCCGCGTACCTGTGGCCGCGCTTCGCCCTGCTCACGGCGCTCAATACATTGATGATCCTGCTCGGCCTGTCGTTGTACTTCCTGCCGGGCATCTGGCTGATGGTGACGTTGGCGTTCAGCGAATACCTGCTGGTGCTGCGCGGTCTGGCGCCGCTGGCGGCAATGAAGGAAAGCCTGCGCCTGACCCGCGGTCATTTCCTGCGCATTCTGGTGTGCATCCTGTGTGTGATGGGCCCGTTGTGGGTGCTCAAGGGTGTGACGCTCAATGTGTATCCGGAACCGCAGAACCCGGTGATTTCCCTGCTGATCGACAGCGCCCACAGCTTCCTGCAACTGTTCACCAGCGTGGTGTTGTTCCGTTTGTTCATGCTGATCAGCGACGTTCCCGAGAAAATCGACCGGCCGCTCTGATCGTGGGCTTCGGCCCGGCTCTCGGTTATGCTCGGATCCATCTTTTGTAACGCTATAAGCCGAGCCATGACCCGACTACTGCGCTACACCCTGCTGGGCCTGTTGATAGCAATCGGCCTGATTGCCCTGCTGATCTACAGCCTGACCTGGCGCCCCGAAGCCAAGGAAGTTTTGCCCGTCAGTTGCAACGCTCAAGCACCGACACTGGTGCCCGGCCAGGCGTTGAAAGTGATGACCTGGAACGTTCAGTACCTGGCGGGTAAGCGCTATGTGTTCTGGAATGACCTGGCCGCCGGCGACGACGAAAAACCGACGCCTGAAGACATGGCCTTCAGCCTCGATGAGGTGGCGCGGGTGATTCGCGACGAACAACCGGACCTCGTGTTGCTGCAAGAGCTCGATGACGGCGCCAAGGCCAGCGATTACCAGAACCAGTTCAAACTGCTTCAGGAACGCCTCGCCGATCTCTATCCGTGCAGCGCCCATGCCTTCGACTGGAAAGCCGACTTCGTGCCGCAACCGCACATCTTCGGCAGTGTCGGCCGGCAACTGGCAACCCTCAGCCGCTACCGGATCGAAAACGCCGAACGCCTGCAACTGCCGGTGGCGCCGACCGACTTCATCAGCCGTCAGTTCCAGCCGAAAAATGCCTTGCTGGTCACTTACCTGCCGTTGAGTGACGGCGGGCAGTTGGCCGTCCTCAACACCCATCTGGACCGCGCCACCCAACCTGACGAAACGCTACAGACCCAGGTGACGGCGGTGGCCAAAGTCCTCGACAAATACGAAAGCCATAGCACCCCGTGGCTGATCGGTGGCGACTTCAACCTGTTGCCGCTGGGGCAATATCGACGCCTGCCCACCGAACAACGCACGCCCTACTCCGCCGACAGCGCCCTGCACCTGTTGTGGGACAAGTACCCGATGATCCCGACCAACAACGAAGCCAGCGGCATCGATCGGGCGCGCTGGCTGACGCACTACCCGAATGATCCAGGCCTGAACGGCCCGGACCGGACCGTCGATTACCTGTTTTACAGCCCTCGGATCAAACGGGTCGAGGCGACGGTGCGACAGGACGATACGTTGCGGATTTCCGATCATTTGCCGGTGATTGCGCGGTTCCTCCTGCCGGCTGCGCCGTAACCCCTGCCAAACACAAAACCCTGTAGGAGCCGGCTTGCTGGCGATAGCGGTGTGTCAGGCAACATCATCGTTGAAGGTACCGACGCCATCGCCAGCAAGCCGGCTCCTACAAGGGGTCGCGTTGTTCAATGGACTTCCTCCAGGTCGTCATGCAGCAGCCCGAAAATATCGCGTTTCATCTCGATGAATGAGCGCTCCATGACCATGTCCAGGGTCCGTGGGCGTTCAATCGGCACGTCCAGAATCTGCTTGATCCGCCCTGGCCGCGCGCCCATCACGTAGACCCGATCACCCAGCAGAATCGCCTCGTCGATGTCGTGGGTCACGAACAGCACGGTCTTCTTGCTGTTACCCCAAACGCGCAATAACAACTGCTGCATTTGCAGGCGCGTCTGGCTGTCGAGGGCGCCGAAGGGTTCGTCCATCAGCAGGATTTGCGGGTCATTGGCCAAAGCGCGGGCAATCGCCACCCGCTGCATCATGCCGCCCGACAACTGTTTGGCGTAGTTGTCGGCGAACCCGCTGAGGCCGACTTCATTGACGTAGTAATCGACGATGTCCTTGCGCTGCGCCGCCGCCATACCGCGACGCTTGAGACCGAATTCGACGTTCTGTCGCACGGTCAGCCACGGAAACAGCGTGTAGCTCTGGAACACCATGCCGCGGTCCGCGCCCGGCCCTTGAACTTGCTGACCGCCGACGTAGATCTCGCCTTCCGTGGGCTCGTTCAAACCGGCGGTGAGGTACAGCAAACTCGACTTGCCACAGCCCGACGGCCCGACCAGCACGGCGAATTGCTGATCCGGAACTTCGAACGAAACCTGATCCAGCGCGGTGAACACGCCGCCGTCGGGCTTCTGGTAACGCAGGCTGACTTTGTCCACTTGCAAACGAGGCGCGGCGTAGGCCGGGGCAGCCATCGGTGTGACGATACGCGGGTTGACGGCGGTTACTGAGCCCATGCGGCAATCCTCAGACGAAGGAAACGGAACAGTTGATCGGTGACCAGGCCCAACAGGCCGATGATCGCGATGGCGAGGAAAATCACATCCACCTGAAAGCCGCGCATGGCCTTAAGACTCAGGTAACCCAGGCCACTGGAAGCGGCGACCAGTTCGGCGACCACCAGGTACGTCCAGGCCCAGCCCATGGTCACGCGCAAGGTGTCGAGTACACCCGGCAACGAGGCCGGCGCGATCACATGCAACACCGCATCGCGGCGGTTAGAGCCGAGTGTGTAGGAGGCGTTGATCAGGTCTTTGGAGATGCCTTTGGACACGTCCGCGATCATCACCAGTTGCTGGAAAAACACGCCGAAGATGATTACTGAAACCCGCTGCTCCAGACCGATACCGATCCACAGAATGAACAGCGGCACGAACGAGGTCACCGGCAGGTAACGGATGAAATTGACCATCGGTTCGAGGAACGCCTGAACGATGCGGAAGCTGCCCATCAGCAACCCCAGCGGCACCGCCACCAGCGACGAAACGACGAAACCGACCACCACCACTTCAAGACTGGCCCACACGTGCAAACCGAGCGTGCCGTCGCGGCTCAGGCGCACGGCGGCTTCGACCACCGCGCCCGGTGTCGGCAAGAACATGCCCGGCACCACGCCGCCGTAAGACAACCCGGCCCACAGGCCAACCAACAACACCCAGGCCAGGCCGCTCGCGCTCCAGATCACCGAAACCGGCAAGCCGGTCTTGGGCGTGATGCAACGGCTCAGCCATGAATTGCGCTTGAACATGCGAACCTCCTACAGCGGGCTGACGAAACGGTTGTCGATCAGGTCGTCATTGCTGACGCTGTAGGGTTTGCCCTGCAATTCACTGGCGGTTTCGTTGGCCAGTTTGATCAACGGTTCGCTGTCGCCCGGATTGCCCGGCGAGCCCAGGAGTTTTTCGCTCATGGCCTGATCGTAGAAGCGCACGCCTTGCGCCGCAGCGGCCAGTTCCTTCGGATCGGCGAGGTAACCGCCAACACCCTTGGCCATGATTTTGTAGGCTTCCTGCGGATGGTCCTTGGTGTACTGCACCGCTTTGTACAGACCGGCGACCAACGCCTTGACGTCCTCCGGCTGCTTCTCGATGACCGTGCAGTTGAGCGCGACCACATCGACGATCACGCCTGGTGTGCTGCTGCTGTCGATCAAGACTTTGCCTTGCTTCTTGTCACGCACCATCGACAGGTGCGGTTCCCAGGTCACGGCGGCAGGCACACGACCGGCGATGAACGCGGTGGCGGCGTCGTCGGCCGTCATGTTCTGCACGGTGATGTCGCTCATGCTCATGCCGTGTTTTTTCAGCAAGTACGACAGCCAGAATTGCGAAGTCGAGCCTTCGTTCACCGCCACGGCTTTGCCTTTCAGCTCCTGCAGGCTCTTGATGTCCTTGCCCACCAGAACACCGTCGCCACCATGGCTGTCATCGAGTGCGGCTACGGCCTTGAAGCAGAATTGCGGACGGTATTTCAGTACTTCGTCGATGGTCGACGCCGAGCCGGACAATTCGCCCGACGCCTGCGCGGCCATGTACATCGAAGCCTCTTCGACGACAGGCAACTCGACGGTCAAACCGCCTTCCTTGAAGTAGCCCAGGTCCTGGGCGAGGTAGAGCGTGCCGTAACCGACCCATGTGGTATGGCCGATGGACAAGGTGCCGGCCTGGGCGCTGGTGGCGACCGTGGCGGCGATAGCGGTGATCGCCAGTGGATGAGCGACGCGGGTTAGCAAGGACTTGATCATGGAGCACTCCCAAAGCTGTTGATTTAGTTTTGTCATGGGCAGTACGGCCAGCAGCCTTTGGAGAAGAGCTGCCACGGGTGGTCTCTGATGGACCTTTGGGTGGGCAGTGTTCGGCTGACTGGCGAGGTCGATGTTGGACCAAGGTGGGGAGAAGGAAAATTAGGAAATATGTCGGTGGGAGTGATGAAAAAACTGGGTAGCGTGCGCGGTAAAAGGGCGGGGTTGGCGGGGGTGCACGGGCTTTGTGCAAAAGGTGAGAGGTGGGGTGAATCGGCAAAAGCTTTCGCGGGCAAGCCTCGCTCCTAC
>NZ_JAGYFX010000118.1:0-17067 GCF_019946615.1 Pseudomonas sp. BF-R-01 | reverse complement strand
GTGTCATTCTCAATATATGTTTAATGACACACCGCCTTCGCGGGCAAGCCTCGCTCCTACAGGGGTGGTGTCAGGGTTTCAGGCGGTAGATGGCATTGGCCAGTGCGATGTCTTCCAGGCCCAGGCCGATCGAGCGGAAGAACACGTGACGGTCATAACCGGGGCGCTGGACTTTTTCGCTGATCAAGTCCGGCAGGTCGCCGACGATGGCGCTTGCGTCCCAGCCGTGCTTTTCGCCGGCAATCAGCATTTCACCCGCCGAGCCCGGCGTGGTCAGACGATAGTCGCAGAACACCTGCATGTCATTGAGGCTCTGCGGCGGCACTTCATGGGCGCGTGGGGCATTGGTGCTGATGGACGTGATCAATGCCGGTTTGGTCAGGCTGGAAGGGTCGATCACCGGGCCGGCGGACGACGTGCACAGCATGATCACGTCGGCGTCCTGAACCGCGACTTCGCGTGTATCGACGAGGTTCAGCCGTGGGTCGAGAGCTCTGAGTTGCGCCAGCGCTTCAGCACCCAGTTCGCTCAAACCCGGCGAGTAGAGGTTGATGCTCTGCCAGTCGCGCAGGCCTTTGACGTAATGCAGATGCGCCAGCGCAACCTTGCCACTGCCGATGATCGCCAGGCGTTGCGCATTCAACGGAGCCAGGGCGTCGACAGCAACGGCGGTTGTCGCGGCGGTGCGCGCGGTGGTCAGTTCGCCGGCGTCGCACAGCAGCAGCGGCTCGCCGGTCTGCATCGACATCAGCAAAGTCCATGCGGTCACCAATGGGCCTTGTTCGCGGACGATGTAAGGCGAGGTCTTGACCCCGTACACCCCGTCTTCGGCCAGCACGCCCAGGTAGTTGATGAAATCGCCGGCGCCCTTGGGAAACTCCACCAGTTGTTGCGCCGGCTGCACCGCTTGCCCGGCCGCCAGGTCGCGGAACAGCTTGCGCAGGATCTGCGGAACGTCGACCTGTGCCAGCAGTTCGCGGGCCTGGGGTTGGGTGATCACATAGGGCGTGCTGGACATGGTCGGCTCCGGGAATGGCAAGTAAACTAGTTTGTCCATTATGGACTTTTAGTTCTGCTGGGCAAGCTCCTGTTGAAAAAAAACGACGAACGAAAAAAAAGCGCAGTCCGTTGCCGGCTGCGCTTCTTTTATTGCGACCCGTTGTTACGGGCGCTTGCGCTCAACCGCCCGCAATAGATGCGTCGGTGGCGTTTCGCAGCTGATTTTGCGACCCAGCAGCGCCTCGATGGACGGTAGCTGGTAGGAGTCGTCTTCACCGGCAAAACTGATGGACACGCCATCGGCGCCGGCACGGCCGGTACGACCGATACGGTGCACGTAGTCGTCCGGGACTTCCGGCAGGGTGAAGTTGATCACGTGGCTGATGCCGTCGATGTGAATGCCGCGACCGGCTACGTCGGTGGCTACCAACACGCGGATCTTGCCTTCGCGGAAACCTTCCAGGGTCTTGATGCGCTTGTGCTGCGGCACATCGCCAGACAATTGCGCGGCGTTGACGCCGTCACGCACCAGGCGTTCTTCGATGCGTCGTACTTCATCCTTGCGGTTGGCGAAGACCATCACCCGCTCCCAGCCGTTGTCGTTGACCAGGTTGTAGAGCAGTTTGTATTTGTCGGCACCGGCCACCGCGTAGATGTGCTGCTCGACGTTTTCGCTGGCCACGTTCTGCGCTTCGATCTCGACGATCGACGGGTCGGTGGTCCATTGCTTGGCGAGGTTCATCACGTCATCGGTGAAGGTCGCGGAGAACAGCAACGTCTGGCGCTCGTTCTTTGGCGGCGTCTGGCGAATGATCTGACGCACTTGCGGAATGAAACCCATGTCGAGCATGCGGTCGGCTTCGTCCAGGACCATCACTTCGACCATGTCCAGATGCACGTCGCCGCGCTGGTTGAAGTCGAGCAGGCGGCCCGGGGTGGCGACGAGGATGTCGCAATGACGCGCTTCGAGGTGCTTGAGCTGCTTGTCGAAGTCCATGCCGCCGACAAACGTCATGACGTTGAGGCCGGTGTACTTGGTCAGGTCAGCGGCGTCCTTGGCGATCTGCACCACCAGTTCTCGGGTCGGCGCGATGATCAGCGCCCGTGGCTCACCCATGTAGCGCTCTTTCGGCGGCGGGGTTTGCAGCAACTGGGTGATGATCGAAATCAGGAACGCCGCGGTTTTGCCGGTGCCGGTCTGGGCGCGACCGATGGCGTCTTTGCCCGCGAGGGTGAAGCCCAGCACCTGAGCCTGGATCGGCGTGCAATACGGGAAGCCGAGGTCCTGGATGGCGTGCATCAGTTCCGGGGCAAGTTTGAAATCGTGGAATCGGGTTTTGCCTTCCTGGGGTTCGACGACGAAGTCTTCGAGTTTCCAGGGGATGACCGGCGCTTTTGGCTTGGGTTCACGACGCGGTTTGGCGGGCTTCGGCGCTTCGCTGCGTGGTTGCTCGGCAGCCGCCGCTTCAACAGGCTGGACGGCCGGTGTCGCCACAGGCTCTTGTTTCGGTGCCGCTACGGGGGCGGTCCGGCCAGGCTGATTACCGTCGGTGCGGTGGCTGGGGCTGTGAGACGGAGCGCTGGAGACTGGCGCGAGCTGCTCAGTCTCGCTTTTACCGAACATTTTCTTGAGTGCTTTGAGCACGGTCATCTCATCAATTGGTTAAGGAATATACGGCGGCCAGTGTAATGCAAGAATCGGGCGCGGCGTAGGGGGATGGATCAATGGGCTGTTTTTCAGCTGAGCCGTTAACGCAAGCGCTCGCCGAGCCAGGTGCCGATGTCGCGAATCTCCTCGGGTAACACTTCGTGACCCATTGGGTATTCCTGCCATGTCACGGTGACACCATGCTGCTTTAAATACTCGTAGGCGGTCCGTCCCATCGAGTTTTGCACCACGTCATCGTACTGCCCGTGCAACGACAACACCGGAATCCGCTGTTGGCTGGCCGAAAGCTCCAGTCCTTCGCTGAAGGTCGGTGCATAAGTAGAGAGGGCAAGTACGCCACCCAGCGGCCCCTGCCATTTCAGAAATGCGGTGTGG
This sequence comes from Pseudomonas sp. BF-R-01, assembly GCF_019946615.1. Classification (NCBI taxonomy): domain Bacteria; kingdom Pseudomonadati; phylum Pseudomonadota; class Gammaproteobacteria; order Pseudomonadales; family Pseudomonadaceae; genus Pseudomonas; species Pseudomonas sp. BF-R-01. The sequence goes on along the minus strand of NZ_JAGYFX010000118.1, from coordinate 14,024 downwards.
AACACCACGGCGCCGCCCTGGGAAAAACCTGCCAGGAAAATCCGCGAAGCGTCTATTCCGCTGGCTCGCTGCACTTCGATCAATTCAATGATCCGGTCCGACGACGCTTCCAGCTGCTCGCGGTTGATCGCGCGTGCAGGGCTCATGGCCAATATGTCGTACCAGCTCGGCATCTCGTAGCCACCGTTGATGGTGACGGCGCGGGTCGGTGCTTGCGGGAGAACGAAGCGAGTGCTCAGCAGGGTTTCCTGTAACGCTTCGGCCACCGGCAGGAAGTCGTAACGGTCGGCGCCCAGCCCGTGCAGCCAGATAACGCAGGCGTCTGCGGGCTTGACGGGTTCAAGAATCAAGGGCTCGGTCATGGCTGCTCCAATTGTGTGCGTGCGCTCTCATTGAGTGCGAGAGATGAGTGCGCGTCTGGTTGATCCGTTAAGAAGATGTCGCAAGGCTACAAGTTTTGCTATTGACCTGTCCCTTAAACGCTTTGGCGAGCGGTCTGGTACGGGCTTTGCTATAGGAAGCCTGTACGAAAAATCCCACGCCTGTCGGTAACACTATCAGGCCATTGTTCGTGGTGGGATAGCAAAAAATCCGGTGATGGATGTTCGCCAGTGGCCGCTACGGGCTTCGCGAACGTGAAAGGGCTACAGCCCGTTCGGCCGATTGGTGAGAAGTGAGTGGTCCATGATTTGGATTTTCTCCTACTAGACTCATAGCGCAGGTCCTACGTCGGTTGACCCCAAAAAAAACCAACACGGGTCAACTACGCCTCATAAGGGTGCGACTGGACTCAAGCTCCGACACAACAAGAGCAAAACTGGAGGTTTGAATGAAGATGTTGAAATCCACCCTGGCTATCGTGTCTGCAGCCGCAGTACTCGGTGTCAGCGGGTTCGCTCAGGCGGGTGCAACCCTGGATGCAGTGCAGAAGAAAGGTTTCGTACAGTGCGGCGTCAGCGATGGCCTGCCTGGTTTCTCGGTTCCGGACGCCAATGGCAAGATCGTCGGTATCGATGCTGACTACTGCCGCGCTGTGGCCGCTGCCGTCTTCGGCGACGCGACCAAGGTCAAGTTCAGTCAGTTGAACGCCAAAGAGCGCTTCACCGCGCTGCAGTCTGGCGAAATCGACATCCTGTCGCGCAACACCACCATGACCAGCTCCCGTGATTCGGGCATGGGTCTGAAATTCCCTGGTTTCATCACTTACTACGACGGCATCGGTTTCCTGGTAAACAGCAAGACTCTGGGCGTGAAAAGCGCCAAAGAGCTCGACGGCGCCACCATCTGCATTCAAGCCGGTACCACCACCGAGCTGAACGTTTCCGACTACTTCCGCGGCAACGGTCTGAAATACACCCCAATCACTTTCGACACCTCCGATGAAAGCGCCAAGTCGCTGGAATCCGGTCGTTGCGACGTGCTGACCTCCGACAAATCCCAGCTCTACGCACAACGCAGCAAGCTGGCGACCCCGAACGACTACACCGTTCTGCCGGAAACCATCTCCAAGGAGCCTCTGGGCCCGGTCGTACGTAATGGCGACGACGAGTGGCTGGCCATCGTGCGCTGGACTGGCTACGCCATGCTCAACGCTGAAGAAGCCGGCATCACTTCGAAAAACGTCGAAGCTGAAGCCAAAGGCACCAAGAACCCGGACGTCGCTCGTCTGCTGGGTACCGACGGTGAATACGGCAAAGACCTGAAAGTGAAGAAAGACTGGGTCGTGCAGATCGTCAAGCAAGTCGGTAACTACGGTGAAGTGTTCGAGAAAAACCTCGGCAAGGACACTCCGCTGGCCATCGACCGCGGGCTGAACGCTCTGTGGAACAACGGCGGCATTCAATACGCACCACCAGTGCGCTGATGGTTCTATCACCCGGTGGGCCAACCACCGGGTGATGTTCTGTTCCATTACATCCGGGGCACTTCATGCAAAATTCAATCGGCGCACCAAAGCAGAGGCTCAGCCTCAGCGATCCCAAAGTGCGTGCGTGGCTATTTCAGATCATCACCATTGTGGCGGTGGTCTCGATGGGCTGGTACCTGTTCGACAACACGCAGACCAACCTTCAACACCGGGGCATTACCTCCGGTTTCGACTTTCTGGAGCGCAGTGCCGGTTTCGGCATCGCTCAACACTTGATCGACTACACCGAATCGGACAGTTATGCCCGGGTGTTTGTCATCGGCCTGCTCAACACGCTGCTGGTGACCTTCATCGGCGTGATCCTGGCGACAATCCTCGGGTTCATCGTCGGCGTGTCACGGCTGTCGAAGAACTGGATCATCAGCAAGCTGGCGACTGTTTATGTGGAAGTCTTCCGCAACATTCCGCCGCTGCTGCAAATCCTGTTCTGGTACTTCGCGGTGTTCCTGACCATGCCGGGGCCACGCAACAGCCATAACTTCGGCGACACCTTCTTCGTCAGCAGCCGCGGCCTGAACATGCCGGCCGCGTTGATGGCGGACGGTTTCTGGCCGTTTGTGATCAGCATCGTCGTGGCCATTGTCGCGATCGTGCTGATGAGCCGCTGGGCCACCAAACGCTTCGAAGCGACCGGTGTGCCGTTCCACAAGTTCTGGGTTGGCCTGGCGCTGTTCTTTGCGATCCCGGCGCTGTGCGCGTTGATCTTCGGTGCACCCGTGCACTGGGAAATGCCCAAGCTGCAAGGCTTCAACTTTGTCGGTGGCTGGGTGCTGATCCCGGAACTGCTGGCACTGACCCTGGCCCTGACCGTGTACACCGCGGCGTTCATCGCCGAGATCGTGCGTTCGGGCATCAAGTCGGTCAGCCACGGCCAGACCGAAGCGGCGCACTCGCTGGGTCTGCGTAACGGTCCGACCCTGCGCAAAGTGATCATCCCGCAAGCACTGCGCGTGATCATTCCGCCGCTGACCAGCCAATACCTGAACCTGGCGAAAAACTCTTCGCTGGCGGCCGGTATCGGCTATCCGGAGATGGTTTCGTTGTTTGCCGGTACGGTGCTGAACCAGACCGGGCAGGCGATCGAAGTAATTGCCATCACCATGAGCGTGTACCTGGCGATCAGTATCAGCATTTCCCTGCTGATGAACTGGTACAACAAGCGCATTGCGCTGATCGAGCGGTAAGGAAAAGCGCATGAGTACTCATACTTTCAAGCCTGACATGCCTCCACCGAGCAGCAGCATCGGTGTGGTCGCATGGATGCGCGCAAACATGTTCTCCAGCTGGCTCAACACCCTGCTGACCCTGTTTGCGTTCTATCTGATTTACCTGATTGTCCCGCCGATCCTGGAATGGGCAATCATCGACGCCAACTGGGTCGGCACCACCCGCGCCGACTGCACCAAGGAAGGCGCCTGCTGGGTGTTCATTCAGCAGCGTTTTGGCCAGTTCATGTACGGCTACTACCCGATGGACCTGCGCTGGCGCGTGGACCTGACCGTGTGGCTGGCGGTGATCGGCGTGGCGCCATTGTTCATCTCGCGCTTTCACCGTAAAGCCGTGTATGGCCTGAGCTTCCTGGTGCTGTACCCGATCATTGCCTGGTGCCTGTTGCATGGCGGCGTTTTCGGTCTGACCCAAGTGGCGACCAGCCAATGGGGCGGCCTAATGCTGACCCTGGTGATCGCCACTGTCGGTATTGCCGGTGCGTTGCCGCTGGGCATTGTGCTGGCGCTGGGCCGTCGTTCGAACATGCCGGCGATTCGCGTGGTCTGCGTGACCTTCATCGAATTCTGGCGCGGCGTGCCGTTGATCACGGTGCTGTTCATGTCCTCGGTGATGCTGCCGTTGTTCCTGCCTGAAGGCATGAACTTCGACAAACTGCTGCGGGCGCTGATCGGCGTGATCCTGTTCCAGTCGGCCTATGTGGCTGAAGTGGTGCGCGGCGGTCTGCAAGCGATTCCAAAAGGTCAGTACGAAGCGGCTGCGGCGATGGGCCTCGGTTACTGGCGCAGCATGGGCCTGGTGATTCTGCCGCAAGCCCTGAAGCTGGTAATCCCTGGCATCGTCAACACCTTCATTGCGCTGTTCAAGGACACGAGCCTGGTGATCATCATCGGCCTGTTCGACTTGCTCAACAGCGTCAAACAAGCCGCCGCCGACCCGAAATGGTTGGGCATGGCCACTGAAGGCTATGTGTTCGCGGCCCTGGTGTTCTGGATTTTCTGTTTTGGTATGTCGCGCTATTCCATGCATCTGGAACGCAAGCTCGACACTGGCCACAAGCGTTAGGAGTTCTGTAATGAGCGAAGCAATCAAAAAGCCTGTGAGCCCTGAAGGCATTATTCAGATGCAGGGCGTGAACAAGTGGTACGGCCAGTTCCACGTATTGAAAGACATCAACCTGAACGTTAAACAGGGCGAGCGTATCGTCCTGTGCGGCCCGTCGGGTTCCGGTAAGTCGACGACCATTCGCTGCCTCAACCGTCTGGAAGAACACCAGCAGGGCCGCATCGTGGTCGATGGCGTGGAGCTGACCAACGACCTCAAGCAGATCGAAACGGTCCGCCGTGAAGTCGGTATGGTGTTCCAGCACTTCAACCTGTTCCCGCACCTGACCATCCTGCAGAACTGCACCCTGGCGCCGATGTGGGTGCGCAAGATGCCCAAGCGCCAGGCCGAAGAAATCGCCATGCATTACCTGGAGCGCGTACGCATTCCGGAGCAGGCGCATAAATTCCCGGGGCAACTGTCCGGCGGTCAGCAACAACGTGTGGCGATTGCCCGTGCCTTGTGCATGAAACCGAAAATCATGCTGTTCGACGAACCGACCTCGGCCCTTGACCCGGAAATGGTGAAAGAGGTGCTGGACACCATGATCGGTCTGGCCGAAGACGGCATGACCATGCTCTGCGTGACCCACGAAATGGGCTTCGCCCGCACCGTGGCCAACCGCGTGATCTTCATGGACAAGGGCGAAATCGTTGAACAGGCCGCGCCGAACGACTTCTTCGACAATCCGCAGAACGAACGCACCAAACTGTTCCTGAGCCAGATCCTGCATTGATCGAAGCCAGGCAGTGAAAAAAACCCGGACGCTGTTCCGGGTTTTTTTTTGCCCGAAAAAACACACCACGATCCCTGTAGGAGCCGGCTTGCCGGCGATGGCGGAGGGTCAGGCGACGTCCATGTTGGATATCAGACCGAATCGCCAGCAAGCCGGCTCCTACAGGGTTTGCGCAATGCACGAGATGGCGAGCCGAACGCGGAATTGTAGGAGCCGGCTTGCTGGCGATAGCGGTGGTTCGGGCGACATCCATGTGGGATGCCAGACCGAATCGCCAGCAAGCCGGCTCCTACAGGGTTTGTGTCGCGTGCGAAATAACGAGCCGGGCGCGGAATTGTAGGAGCCGGCTTGCTGGCGATAGCGGTGGGTCAGGTGACATCCATGTGGGATGTCAGACCGAATCGCCAGCAAGCCGGCTCCTACAGGGGTTGTGTCGTGTGCGAGGTGGCGAGCCGAACGCGGAATTGTAGGAGCCGGCTTGCTGGCGATAGCGGTGGGTCAGGTGACATCCATGTGGGATGTCAGACCGAATCGCCGGCAAGCCGGCTCCTACAGGGGGTGTGTCGTGTGCGAGATGGCGAGCCGGGCGCGGAATTGTAGGAGCCGGCTTGCTGGCGATGGCGGAGGGGCAGGCGATATTCATGTGGGATGTCAGACCGAATCGCCGGCAAGCCGGCTCCTACAGGGGGTGTGTTGTGTGCGAAATGGTGAGCCGCACGCGGAATTGTAGGAGCCGGCTTGCTGGCGATAGCGGTGGGTCAGGCGACATCCATGTGGGATGCCAGACCGAATCGCCAGCAAGCCGGCTCCTACAGGGTTTGTGTAAACCGTTTGCCCTGTGGGGCGATGCTGACTAACATGTCAGAAAATTCATCCTATGATTGGATGAAAGGGCGAATCTTATGTCAGACATGTCTCCACTCATTAAACGTTCCCTGGTTGATCAGGCTCTGGACCAGTTGCGCCTGCGTATCACCGAAGGCGTCTGGTCTGTCGGTCAGCGCCTGCCCACCGAGCCTGAGCTGTCTGCCGAATTGGGCATCAGCCGCAACACTGTCCGCGAAGCCATGCGCGTGTTGGCGTTTTCCGGTTTGATCGAAATCCGTCAGGGCGATGGCAGCTATCTGCGGGCGGTGATCGATCCGCTGGACACCCTGAAAGCGTTGTCGCGCTGCTCGCTTGAGCAGGCCAGGGAAACCCGGCACATCCTTGAAGTCGAGGCCATCGGCCTTGCCGCGCTGCGCAGGACCGACGAAGACCTCGTGGCCTTGCGTGAAGCGCTCAACGTCAGCGGTGATCACTACCACGGCGATCTCGACAGCTACATCGCCTGCGACCTGGTGTTTCACCGTCGTCTGGTAGACGCCGCGCACAACCCCACCCTCAGCGAGTTGTATCGCTATTTCTCCAGCGTCGTCGGCGCACAACTGCGCCAGACCTTGAGCATCACGCCACGCCGCCAGGAAGTGTTCGACCTGCATATCGAATTGCTCGATGCCGTCGAGCAACGCGACCCGGAACGCGCGAAAGCCTTGTCGAGGCAGTTGATCAATGAACCTTGAAACCGAGAACGCCATGTCCAGCAGCCACAGCACGATCACCGAAGCCAAACGCACGGCGGAGCTCGAAGAGTTGCTGATCGACGCCGAGGCCGATGACGAACAGGTCCAGCAAAGTCAGCCAATCCTGCGTCGCCCGTGGCTGTTGTTGCTGGGGCTGATTCTGGTTGCGCTGAACTTGCGTCCGGCGCTGTCGAGCATGGCGCCGATGCTCAGCGAGGTCTCGAAAAGCTTGGGCCTGTCGGCGGCGCAGGCCGGTTTGCTGACGACGTTGCCAGTGCTGTGCCTCGGCCTTTTTGCGCCGTTGGCGCCGATTCTGGCGCGACGTTTCGGCGCTGAGCGCGTGGTGTTGGGCATCCTTCTGACTCTGGCTGGCGGGATCATTCTGCGCAGTTCATTCGGTGAAATCGGCCTGTTTGGCGGCAGCGTGCTGGCCGGCGCGAGCATCGGCGTGATCGGCGTTTTGCTGCCAGGCATCGTCAAACGCGACTTCGCCAAACACGCCGGGACCATGACCGGCGTCTACACCATGGCCCTGTGTTTGGGCGCGGCGATGGCGGCGGGCGCGACCGTGCCGTTGAGCGAACACTTCGACAAAAGCTGGGCGTTGGGACTTGGCTTCTGGGTGATTCCTGCGCTGGTGGCGGCGATGTTCTGGTTGCCGCAAGTCGGTCAGAAACACGGCGCGCACAACGTGGCTTACCGGGTACGCGGTCTGTTGCGTGACCCGTTGGCCTGGCAAGTGACCTTGTACATGGGCCTGCAATCTTCGTTGGCGTACATCGTGTTTGGCTGGTTGCCATCGATCCTGATCGGTCGCGGCCTGACGCCAACCCAGGCCGGCCTGGTGCTGTCGGGTTCGGTGATCGTTCAACTCGCCAGTTCGCTGGCCGCACCGTGGTTGGCGACGCGCGGCAAGGATCAGCGCCTGGCGATCGTCATCGTCATGGCGCTGACCCTCGGCGGTCTGTTCGGTTGCCTTTATGCACCCATCGAAGGCCTGTGGGGCTGGGCGATCCTGCTCGGCCTGGGGCAGGGCGGAACGTTCAGCCTGGCGTTGACGCTGATCGTCTTGCGCTCGCGGGATTCGCACGTGGCGGCCAACCTGTCGAGCATGGCCCAGGGCTTCGGTTACACCCTGGCGTCCATGGGGCCGTTCGCGGTCGGCATCGTGCATGACTGGACCGGCGGCTGGAATGCCGTGGGCTGGATCTTCGCTGTGATCGGCCTCGGCGCCATCCTTGCCGGCCTCGGTGCCGGGCGTTCGCTGTACGTGCAGGTGGTCAGCGAAAAGGTCTGACTACAGGTAAACAACGTCCAGCGTTGCCGAACCGTCGAGTTGCACCTCAGCGCTGAGATCCAGCTCGGAGGTGGGCGCGATGACCGTTTCGACCGTCACCCGGCTGGTCAGCGTGCGGATGGCAATCGGGCCGGCGCTGCTCCCGGCAATGTCAGTGAATCCGAGATAACTTCGGGTGCCAATCGGAATGGCCTGGCTGTTCGACGAACTCCAGGCCTTGCCGCCCGTGGTGGAGTCGGTTCGATAGACCTGCGTCAGGTCGTCCACCACGGTGCTGGCCGGATCGAAGTTCAGTGAATACAAGCCGATTTTATTTTGGCTGTGGTCGTGGTTCAGGCCGTAGTAAATCTCACTGTTGACGATCGCCGAGCCGTCGCGGTTGTCGCGCATCAGCAAGGCAAAACGCGCGGGCGCATTGCACTGAATTGTGAGGTCGAGCGTCTGGTCGCGCAGTCGCGTGCGTTTGTCGACGCTGAGGTCCTGCCGGGAGATTTTTCCGTAGTCGACGAGGCCGTTGTTGGACAGCATCGGTGTGCAGGCGAGTGGGGTGATGAGGCCTTTGACGGTCAGGTCAACAGTGGACGCCGCGAAGCTGTGTTGGGTGGTGCTGATGAGCAAGGTTGTCGCAAGGACAGCGAAGTAACGATTCATTTGTGAAAGTTCTTTTCATTGATTTTATTCTGCCTGTGCCGGGAGTCTGCGGAGCTGCACTGTCGGCAAAAGAGCACGAGGTGGTGAGAATGCTCGCCAGCGGAATGACCGTCAGTGAAATCGCCGGCTACTTCAAACGCAGCGTTTCGACCATCAGCAAACAGAAAAACATGGCCATGCAGCGACTGGGCATTTCCACGGATGTGGACCTGTTTGCGTATGCCCGTGAGAGTGGCATGGTGCATTAGGCTTCGGCACACCTGGGGGTATTCCCGCCACGAATGCCGGTAGTGTTTCGAACATTAGTTGACTATCGTGCAGGCAATTCTGCGAAACCCATTTTCAAACCAGGGAGCTTGCCCATGAGTGATGCCCACAACGCCTTGATCACCCGATTCTATGAGGCCTTCCAGCGCCTGGATGCCGAGGCCATGAGCGCCTGCTACACCGACGACGTGGTGTTCAGTGATCCGGCATTTGGCGAATTGCGCGGGCGCGATGCGGGCGACATGTGGCGCATGCTCACCACCCGGGCCAAGGATTTTTCCCTGACTTTCGATAACGTGCGCAGTGATGATCGCAGCGGCGGCGCGCATTGGGTGGCGACGTACCTGTTCAGCCAGACCGGCAATACCGTGGTCAACGACATTCAGGCGCGTTTTGTGTTTCGCGACGGCAAGATCTGCGAGCATCACGACCGTTTTGATCTGTGGACCTGGTCGCGTCAGGCGCTGGGGTTCAAGGGCCTGCTGCTGGGCTGGACGCCGCTGGTGAGAAACGCCGTTCGCGCTCAGGCCTTGAAGGGGCTGAAGGCATTTCAGGCCAGTCGCTGATAAGATCGCGGCTTGTTTTCTTTCAAGCCCTGATCGTCACGTGAACACGCCGAGCGAACCCGCCGCCATTGCCGCCGAACCGACGCTGCCCGTCAGCAAACCCTGGTTCGTCTACCTCGTTCGCGCGGCCAACGGTTCGCTCTACTGCGGGATCAGCGACGATCCCGTCCGCCGCTTCGCCACTCACCAGAGCGGCAAAGGCGCGCGGTTCTTCCTTTCCAGCCCGGCGGTGGCCTTGGTCTACACCGAAGTCTGCCGCGACAAAAGCGAAGCGCTGCGCCAGGAACGGCTGATCAAAAAACTCAAGAAAAGCGCCAAGGAATGTCTGGTGGCGACCTTTGCTGCGGACTTATCAATCTGATTGATCAGTTCCCATCAGGCAGATCTGTAGGCTGCTCGCGGATTGCGCGCTAAGCTGCAGATTCCTGATTCGTGCGGCGGAGCCGAGCATGTCCGAGTTGATTCTTCATCATTACCCGACGTCCCCCTTCGCCGAAAAGGCCCGCCTGCTGCTGGGCTTCAAGGGCCTGTCCTGGCGCTCGGTGAAGATCTCGCCGGTGATGCCAAAACCCGATCTGACGGCTTTGACCGGTGGCTATCGCAAGACGCCGGTGTTGCAGATTGGTGCGGATATTTATTGCGACACGTCGCTGATCGCTCGTCGACTGGAGCAGGAAAAAGCCTTGCCGGCGTTCTTCCCGGAAGGTCAGGAAATGATCACCGCGAGCTTCGCCGCGTGGGCGGATTCGGTGGTGTTCCAGCATGCCGTGAGCCTGGTGTTTCAGCCTGCGTCGGTCGCGGTGCGTTTCGGTCATTTGCCGCCGGAAGCAATCAAGGCGTTCCTCGCCGATCGCGCCAGTTTTTTCAGCGGTGGCAGTGCGACAAAGTTGTCGGCCGAACAGGCGCGGCATCAATGGCCGACGATCATGACACGCCTGGAGCAACAGCTGCAGCGCGAGCAGGGCGACTTCCTGTTTGGTGAACCGTCGATTGCCGACTTCGCCCTGGCTCATTCGCTGTGGTTCCTGAAAGCGACACCGGTGACTGCACCGCTGGTCGATGCGTACCCGGCGGTTGCCGCGTGGCATGCACGGGTCTTGGGCTTTGGGCATGGTGCGTTCAGCGAGATGACATCCGAGGAGGCGCTGGCGGTGGCGCGTAATGCCACGCCTGCCGCTTTGCCGGATGAGCAGTTCGAAGAGCCGAACGGGTTTGAGGCGGGTCAGCAGGTGGTTATCACGGCGACCGATTACGGTGTTGATCCGGTGGCCGGGGAGTTGCTGTTTGCCGGGCGTGAGGAATTGATTCTGCGCCGTGAAGACGAGCGTGGCGGGGTGGTGCATGTGCACTTTCCGCGGTTCGGGTTTCGTATTGAAAAACGCTGACCGGTCCTGCTTGGTTTCCGGACAACTACGCAATCCCCTGTAGGAGCCGGCAAGCCGGCTCCTACAAGGGGGTGTGGGGCCGGAGAGTTACTTCAAGGCCGCGAGGATGGTATCCGGGTCATACCCGCGAATCAGCGTTCCGTTGACATCGATGATCGGAATCCCGCCGCCACCCAACGCTTCATAAGCCTTGCGCGCCTCGGCGTCTTTCTCGATGTCGAATTCCTTGTACGGAATGCCTTTCTGATCAAGAAAGCGCCGGGTCAGTTTGCAGTAACCACACCACTCAGTCGCATAGAGCACGACGTTAGCCTTGGTCAGAGTCTGTTCCGACACCACCTGCGAGGGGTTGAACACCCGCTCGATCTTGCCCCAGTTCTGATAAACCACGACCACCAGCAGGATCAGCAGGAATTTCTTCAGCACGCTACCAAGCATCAGTTGCGTCGCTTGAGCTGGTCAGTCAGCTGAGTCGGCAGGCCTTTGATGATCAGCGTGCCGGCTTCTTCGTCGTACTCGATCTTCGAGCCCAGCAGGTGCGCTTCGAAGCTGATCGACAGACCTTCGGCGCGACCGGTGAAGCGGCGGAACTGGTTCAGGGTGCGTTTGTCCGCCGGGATCTCTGGCGAAAGCCCGTAGTCCTTGTTGCGAATGTGATCGTAGAAGGCTTTTGGGCGCTCTTCGTCAATCAGCTCCGAGAGTTCTTCCAGGCCCATGGGTTCGCCCATTTTTGCCTGGCTGCTGGCGTAATCCACCAGGGTCTTGGTTTTTTCGCGGGCGGACTCTTCCGGCAAATCTTCGCTTTCCACGAAGTCGCTGAACGCCTTGAGCAGCGTGCGGGTTTCACCCGGGCCGTCGACGCCTTCCTGGCAGCCGATGAAGTCGCGGAAATACTCCGAAACCTTTTTGCCGTTCTTGCCTTTGATGAACGAAATGTACTGCTTGGACTGTTTGTTGTTCTGCCACTCGGAGACGTTGATTCGCGCCGCCAGGTGCAACTGGCCCAGATCGAGGTGGCGGGACGGGGTCACGTCCAGCTGATCGGTCACGGCAACACCTTCACTGTGGTGCAGCAGCGCGATCGCCAGGTAATCGGTCATGCCCTGCTGGTAATGCGCAAACAGCACGTGGCCGCCCACCGAGAGGTTCGACTCTTCCATCAGCTTCTGCAGGTGTTCCACCGCCACGCGGCTGAACGCTGTGAAGTCCTTGCCGCCGTCGAGGTATTCCTTCAGCCAGCCGCTGAACGGGTGCGCCCCGGATTCGGCATGGAAGAAACCCCAGGCCTTGCCTTGTTTGGCGTTGTAGCTCTCGTTGAGGTCGGCAAGCATGTTCTCGATGGCGCTCGACTCGGCCAGTTCAGAGTCGCGAGCGTGGAGAACTGCGGGCGTGCCGTCGGGTTTTTTGTCGATCAGGTGGACGATGCAATGACGGATCGGCATGGGCTTCTCGGCTGTTTGATACGGCTGGTTGGAGAGAGCAGGGCAGGCTCCCAAAAAAGTGCCAAGTGTACCGCAACCGCTGGTTTTGGCGTGGTGCGAAGGGCAATTCGTAGCCGACCGACGGCCCTTATGCAGTTTTTTCCTGTTTTAGAGCAATAAAGCTGACCAAATGGGTAGCTAGAGGCGGATATTTCCCCGTCTCTGTGCTAGTTTTGCCCGGTCTTACGCGAAGTCACTGCGTTAAGCGTGCATTCAGCATTTGTCAGGTCGAACCAAACCCTGATTTCGGTATCTATAACCCCGATCCCGTGGTTATTGGCCGAGGGTGCCAGATCCAGAAGATCGGGCTCGATGGCTGACACTGCACTCTGCAATCCATATGAATTTGATAGGGAAGGAACACTACATGGCTCTTACTAAAGACCAACTGATCGCCGACATCGCTGAAGCTATCGACGCGCCAAAAACCACCGCGCGTAACGCTCTGGACCAACTGGGCCAAATCGTTGCCGATCAGCTGGAAAACGGCGGCGAAATCACTCTGCCAGGTATCGGCAAGCTGAAAGTGACTGAGCGTCCTGCCCGTACCGGCCGTAACCCTTCGACTGGCGCTGCCATCGAAATCGCTGCCAAGAAAGTTATCAAGCTGGTTGTGGCCAAAGGCCTGACCGACGCTGTTAACAAGTAAGACGCAGTAAAAAAAAACCGTGCTCCGGAGTGATCCGGGCACGGTTTTTTTGTGCCTGTGATTTGGCGATTGACCCGCAGACAACACAAAACCAATGTGGGAGCGAGCCTGCTCGCGATGGCGGTGTATCAGTCGACTTCATTGGCGACTGACACATCGCCATCGCGAGCAGGCTCGCTCCTACAGTTGATCTCCGTTGGTCAGTTACTCAGCTTTTTTTAACCCAACGCTCGCGCCGCCAGACCTGCTGTTCGGATTTGGTCTGGAAGGTCCACGCAACGAAGCGGCTTTGCTTCTGGCCCTGGGACATTTCCACGACCTGGCTTTCCAGAACCCCGGCCTTTTTCAGCGCCGTCTCAATCGCTGGCAGGTTCGAGGCTTTCGAGACCAGGGTGCTGAACCACAGCACTTTGTGCTGAAAGTGCGCGCTCTCGGCAATCAGCTGCGTCACAAAACGGGCTTCGCCCCCTTCGCACCACAATTCGGCCGACTGACCGCCGAAGTTCAGCACCGGCAGTTTGCGTTTCGGGTCGGCGCGGCCCAAGGCGCGCCATTTGCGCTCGCTGCCTTTGGTCGCTTCGTCCATCGAAGCGTGGAACGGCGGGTTGCACATGGTCAGGTCGAAGCGTTCGCCGGGTTCGAGCAAGCCCAGCAGAATGTGCTTGGGATTGGTCTGCTGGCGCAGCTGGATGGCCTTGTTCAGGCCGTTGGACTGGACGATGGCTTTGGCGGCGGCCACGGCCGTCGGGTCGATTTCCGAACCGAGGAAGTGCCAGCGGTAGTCGCTGTAGCCGATCAGCGGGTAGACGCAGTTGGCGCCCATGCCGATGTCGAGCACCTTGACCGGCGCGCCACGCGGGATTTCGCCGTCATTGACGCTGGCCAGCAGGTCGGCCAGGAAGTGCACGTAGTCAGCACGGCCCGGCACCGGCGGGCAGAGGTAATCGGCCGGAATGTCCCAATGGGCGATGCCATAGAACGATTTCAGCAGCGCCCGGTTGAACACCCGCACCGCGTCCGGGCTGGCGAAGTCGATGCTTTCCTTGCCGTACGGGTTGATGATCACGAACTTCGCCAGTTCCGGCGTGGTTTTGATCAGCGCCGGGAAGTCGTAACGACCCTGATGGCGGTTGCGCGGGTGCAAGCTGGCCTTTTCACGCGGTTCCACGGCT
>NZ_JAGYFX010000117.1:0-17260 GCF_019946615.1 Pseudomonas sp. BF-R-01 | reverse complement strand
CGGCCACATAGGTTTGACTGACACACCATCGCGAGCAGGCTCGCTCCTACAGGGGTGTTTATTGTGGGTTAGAGCATCTTCTCCAGTCCCACGGCGGTGCTCATCCACCCATTGAAATGGCGCCACCAGCTTCCCGGTTCATCGGTCAATGTGTGCATTTTTCCGTCGTCTTCGGTCACCCAGACAATCCGATTGTTTTCCAGTTTCACCTCATAACTCAGAGGCGGCGCCATACCTTCCAGCGCCGCCTTGCGCACATAGACAGCGAGTTCAGGGCTGTCTACCAGCACCCCGACCTCGGTGTTCCACAGCAGCGAGCGCGGGTCGAAGTTGAACGAGCCGATGAAGGATTTCTGCTGGTCGAAGATCATCGCCTTGCTGTGCAGGCTGGAATCGGAATCCTGGTGCGACTTGCTGTAGAAAATATGCGGTCCGCTGCCGCCGCCTTCGCCGGGCTGGCGACGCAATTCGTACAACTTCACACCATGTTCCAGCAGCGCCCGGCGATAGGGCGCGTAACCGCCATGCACCGCCGGTACGTCGGTGGCTTCCAGCGAGTTGGTCAGCAGGCTGACAGAGACCCCGGCATCGGCGCGACCGGTCAGGTAAACCAGCCCTGGCTGACCCGGTACGAAGTAAGCCGAGATCATGATCAGCTCTTTACTGACCCCGTTCAGCTCAGGCGCCAACTGCGTGGTCAGCAGCAATTGAGGATCGGGCTCGCCGTCTGACAAAACCTTGCTTGGTGCGTCCCACAACGCCTGGTTCCAGGCCCAGATCAGCTCCCGGCGCCAAGTGTCCATGCGCGGGTTTGTGGTGTAAGTCATCAGCCGCTGATACAACGCGTGATTCTGTTTGCGCGTCTCTTCCAGCGATTCTTCCAGGCGCGTGCGGGTGTTTTGCAGGTCCTTTTGCGTCGGTCGGCTCGACAGGAATTCATCGATCGGCTTGCTCAGCGCACTGTTCCAATACTGGTCGAAGCTGTGGCCCAACTGCTCGGCGACCGGGCCGACGCCGAGCATGTCGATGTCGGTGAAATTCAGGTTGGGCTCGGCATCGAAATACTCGTCCCCCAGGTTACGGCCGCCAACGATGGCGGCGCTGTTGTCCGCCAGCCACAGCTTGTTGTGCATGCGCCGGTGTTGCAGCGACAGATTGAACAGCCGCCCCATGGTCCGCGTCACGCCGGTGCTGCGGCCCAGGTGCAGCGGGTTGAACAGGCGGATCTGGATCTGCGGGTGCGCCGCCAGCGTGGCGATGATCCAGTCGAGGCCATCGCTGGTGGTGTCGTCGAGCAGGATTCTCACGCGTACGCCACGGTCGGCAGCCTTGAGCAGTTCGTCCACCAGCATCCGTGTGCTGATGCCGTCATGGACGATGTAGTACTGCAAGTCGAGGCTGCTTTGGGCGTTGCGGATCAGCTCGGCACGGGCCATGAACGCTTCGCCGCTATTGGACAGCAGACGAAAGCCCGACTTGCCCTCATGGGGCGCGGCCTGGGCCTGGATTGATCGACCGAATGCCGAGTCGCTGGCGGGCAGCGCCTGGCTCGGTTCGCGTTGAACATCGAGACTGGCGCAACCGCCCAGGAGCGAGGCGAGTAGCAGAAGAGCGAGTAGGGGCTGTCTGACTCTCACGTGGGATCGGTCCGATTGGCGGCAGGTGTCGACATATGGACGCTGGATCTCGGCTAAAGGTCAGTCAGTGAAGTTCTCATTTTCCGCCAGCAGTTTGATTGCCGCCGCGCCGACCTTGCGCACCGCGTCTTCGATCTGTGGTGTTGGCTTGGCAGCGTAGTTCATCCGCAGGCAATTGCGGTATTTGCCCGAGGGCGAAAAGATGCTGCCGACGGCAATCTGTACGCCTTGGTCATGCAGGGCACGGTTCAGTTTCAGGGTGTCGAAGCCATCGGGCAGTTCGACCCAGAGCATGAAACTGCCTTGCGGCCGACTGGCGCGGGTGCCGGCGGGAAAATAGCGGCTGACCCAGTCGATCATGATGTCGCGATTGCGCTGGTATTGTGCGCGCACCCGCCGCAAATGAGGCTCGAAGTGACCGGCCTTGAGGAATTCGGCGATGGCAATCTGCGGCTGCGGCGCTGTGCTGCCAGTGCTGATGTATTTCATGTGCAGCACCCGCTCCAGATAGCGGCCCGGTGCAACCCAGCCGATGCGCAGGCCGGGCGCCAGCGTTTTGGAGAAGGAACTGCAGAGCAGGACGCGGCCGTCTTCGTCGAAGGATTTGATCGTGCGCGGTCGCGGGTAGTTGTAGGCCAGTTCGCCATACACATCGTCTTCGATAATCGCCACGTCGAAACGCTGTGCAAGCGTCAACAACGCGCGTTTGCGCGATTCCGGCATGATGTAGCCCAACGGGTTGTTGCAGTTGGGGGTCAACTGTATGGCCTTGATCGGCCATTGCTCCAGAGCCAGTTCCAGTGCATCGAGGCTGATCCCGGTCAGCGGGTCGGTGGGGATTTCCAGGGCTTTCATGTTCAAGCCCTTGAGCGTCTGCATGGCGCCATGAAAGCTTGGCGAATCCACCGCGACGATGTCGCCCGGCTCACAGATGGAGCGAATGCTGGTGGACAGCGCTTCGTGGCAGCCGGTGGTGATCACCAGGTCGTTGGCCGTCAGTTGGCAGCCGGAGTCGAGCATCAGGCGGGCGATTTGCTCACGCAGTTCGAGGGTGCCGTGGATGTTGTCGTAATACAGGCCGGGCATGTCCTGTCGCCGACTGATGCGCGCGAGGTTGCGCAGCAACGGTTTCATGGTTGGCGTGGTGATGTCCGGCATGCCGCGACCCAGTTGCACCACGTCTTTGCGTGGCACCGCACGGATCAGTTCCAGCACCTGGTCCCACTGCGAGATATCCACAGGACGTTGCGCCGGACGGCCAATCGCCGGCAGTTCCGGCAGGTCGCGGCTGGCCGGGACGAAGTAGCCGGACTTGGGTTTCGGCATCGCCAGGCCGCTGTCTTCCAGCACTCGATAGGCCTGCTGCACCGTGCTCAGGCTGACCCCGTGTTCGACGCTCAATGCCCGCACCGACGGCAGCCGGTCGCCGGGGCGATAGAAGCCCTGTTCGATCCGCGTGCCGAGCAATTCGGCGAGGTTGACGTAAAGGGTCATGGCGCAGTCTCGGTGTGAGTGATTCGGTTGACCAGTACAGATCAGGCAAAAAATTGTAATTCAGAGGCTAAAACGCCAAATCTGTATGGAATTAATACAGGCTGGTTGAATCTGTAATGCTTTTCGCCGTCCGCGCATCATGAAAGCTCTGGCTACCCAAGTAAACAGGAGCAATCAAAATGAACGGCTTGAGCGATGTGCGGCTGACGTTACGCAGTCAGGAACTGGCGGCAGGGCAAATCAACGGTACGCGCGAGGCGTTGATGCGCAACGCACCGTCGGGCCTGAGTCGCTGGGGTCTGTTCTGGCATCGTCTGCACACGCGCAAGGCGTTGCTGGAACTGACGCCGGAGCAATTGCGGGATGTCGGGTTGAGCCGGGAGCAGGCGCGGGATGAGGGGCTTAAGCCTTTCTGGCGGATCTGAGGTTTGTGGTGTTCATTAGATCCATTCGCGGGCAAGCCTCGCTCCTACAGTTGAACCCCTTGTAGGAGCGAGGCTTGCCCGCGAAGGCGTCATCACTGACGCCACAAATCCCTCAGACCAACTCTTTAAGCCGATGCCACAACATCCCCAACGCCAACAGCGGCGAGCGCAAATGCTTCCCGCCGGGGAAAGTAATGTGCGGCACCTTGGCAAACAGATCGAACCCGCCACCCTGCTGCCCACTGATCGCCTCGGCCAACAACTTGCCCGCCAGATGCGTGGCATTCACGCCGTGACCTGAATAAGCCTGGGCGTAATACACATTCGGCTGGTCCTTGAGCCGGCCAATCTGCGGCAATCGGTTTGCGCCGATGCCGATCATCCCGCCCCACTGATAATCAATCCTCGCACCAGCCAGTTGCGGGAACACCTCAAGCATCTTCGGCCGCATGTACGCGGCGATGTCCTTCGGGTCGCGACCTGAATAATGGCAGGCGCCACCGAACAGCAAGCGACGATCCGCCGAGAGCCGGTAGTAATCCAGCGCCACCCGCTGATCACATACCGCCATGTTCTGCGGCAGCAGTTCATGTGCCTGTTCTTCGCTCAAGGGTTCGGTGGCGATGATGTAGCTGCCGGCGGGCAACACCTTGCCGCTGAGTTCGGGGTTGAGTTGGTTGAGGTAGGCGTTGCAGCCCAGCACCAGGGTTTTTGCACGAACCGAACCTTGAGCCGTATGGACCTTCACCTCCGGGCCGTAATCAATGCGGGTCACTGCCGATTGCTCAAACAGTCTGGCGCCCAGTTGCTGCGCAGCGGCGGCTTCGCCCAATGCCAGATTCAGTGGGTGCAAATGGCCCGAACCCATGTCGATCAGGCCGCCGACGTAGCGATTGGAACCCACCACGCTGTGCATCTCATGCGCTTGCAGCAATCGGGTTTCATAGCGGTAGCCGAGGTCGCGCAGTTCCTCGGCGTCTTCGGCGAAACCTTCCAGGTCGCGGGGTTTGTTGGCGAGATCGCAGTAACCCCAGGTCAGGTCGCAAGGGATCTGAAAACGCTCGACGCGTTGTCGGACGATTTCCACGGCTTCCAGGCCCATGAGTTTCATCTGACGCACGCCGTCCGTGCCGATCACGTTGGCGAACTGATCGAGCCCATGACCGACGCCACGAATCAGTTGCCCACCATTACGGCCGCTGGCGCCCCAGCCAATCTTGTGCGCTTCGAGCAGCACCACGCTGAGGCCGCGCTCCGCCAGTTCAAGCGCGGTGTTCAGCCTGGAAAACCCGCCGCCGACCACGCACACATCGGCTACCAGTTCGCCTTTCAACACCGGGTGATCGGGTTGCGGCAGGCTGCTGGCGGCGTAATAAGAGGCGGTGTGCTGAGCACGGGCATTCATGCGCATCATCCTGATTTTTGTGTTTAGTAAATTTGACGGAGCATAAGCCGGACCTTCCGGCGCGGGCAACACTGGTCGGTTGTGGCTGTCTGGATCGGCGCGTTTGCGTCAGAATCGCGCTTCAGTCCGCTTTGGGTCACCGTTTCGATGAGCTGCAACAGTCAGAAAATCCGCACGTTACGACAGCAGATCCCCTCGTTCGAGTGCGTGCCCGGCTGCCATGACTGCTGCGGACCGGTGACCACCTCGCCGGAAGAAATGTCCCGCCTGCCGCGCAAGACCCGCGCCGAGCAGGATGCGGCGATGGATGAGCTCAACTGCGTGCACTTGGGACCCAACGGCTGCACGGTGTATGACGAGCGGCCGCTGATTTGCCGGTTGTTCGGCACCACCAAGACCTTGCCGTGCCCGAATGGGCGGGGGCCGGTGGAGCTGATTCATCCGCGGGTGGAGAAGCAGATTCATGAGTACATGGCTTCTACCCGGCAGGTGCTCGTCTGAGGGAAGACCGAGTCGCCTGTAATCGCCAGCAGGCTAGCTCCCACACTGGATCTGTGTCATGCACGGAATGTGTGTCCGCTGAAGATCAACTGTGGGAGCTAGCCTGCTAGCGATGGGGGCTGAACAGGCACCACAAAGTCTCAATCCGGAATCGGCAGACTCAGACTCTCCTTCACCTCTTCCATCACGATATAACTCTTCGATTCGCGCACATGCGGCAGCTTGAGCAGGATGTCGCCCAGCAGCTTTCGATAAGACGCCATCTCCGAGATCCGCGCCTTCACCAGGTAGTCGAAATCCCCTGACACCAAATGGCATTCCAGCACATGGGGCAGTTTCAGCACCGCGCGTCGGAACTCTTCGAAAGTATCGCCGGATTTGTAGTCGAGGCTGATCTCGACGAACACCAGCAGACTACCCTTGAGGTGTTGCGGGTTCAGCCGGGCGTTGTAGCCCATGATGATCCCTTCGCGCTCAAGGCGCCGGACCCGCTCGGTGCAGGGCGTGGTCGAGAGCCCGACCTTTTCCCCAAGCTCCGTGAAGGAGATACGCCCGTCCGCTTGCAGGATCCGCAGGATGTTGCGGTCGATCTTGTCCAGCTCACGTTTGGTCTGAGTGTTGGTACGCATAGGGGATGCGCCTCCGTGAAAAGCGTTTTTGCCGAGAATTGTCGCCAAATATAGGTGCTTATATAGTGAAATGCACTGGCTAATCTTTTTTAAACTGCCCACATCTACGGTCTGTACTACAAACGTCAGCGGCACGCCGCGATGAGGGATATGAAAATGCGCGTTATGGTCTTGGGTAGCGGCGTCATCGGTACCACCAGTGCTTATTATCTGGCGCGTGCCGGGTTCGAAGTGGTGGTGGTGGACCGTCAGCCGGCTGCGGCCATGGAGACCAGTTTCGCCAACGCCGGGCAGGTTTCGCCGGGTTATGCCTCGCCGTGGGCCGCGCCGGGTGTGCCGCTCAAGGCCATCAAGTGGCTGTTGCAGCGCCACGCACCGCTGGCGATCAAGGCCACTGCCGACATCGACCAATACCTGTGGATGGCGCAGATGCTGCGCAACTGTACCGCCAGCCGTTATGCGGTGAACAAGGAGCGCATGGTCCGTCTGTCCGAGTACAGCCGTGACTGCCTCGACGAACTGCGCGCCGAAACCGGCATTGCCTACGAAGGCCGCAGCCTCGGTACTACTCAATTGTTCCGCACCCAGGCTCAACTCGACGGCGCCGCGAAAGACATCGCCGTACTGAAAGAGTCCGGCGTGCCGTTCGAACTGCTCGACCGTGCCGGCATTGCTCGCGTTGAACCGGCGCTGGCCAGCGTGACCGATATCCTTGCCGGTGCCCTGCGCCTGCCGAACGACCAGACCGGCGATTGCCAGATGTTCACCAGCCGCCTGGCCGAAATGGCTGTGAAACTGGGTGTGGAATTCCGCTTCGGCCAAGACATTCAGAAGCTCGACTACGCCGGTGATCGCATCAACGGTGTGTGGATCGACGGCAAGCTGGAAACCGCTGACCGCTACGTATTGGCACTCGGCAGCTACTCGCCGCAGTTGCTCAAGCCGCTGAGCATCAAGGCACCGGTTTACCCGCTCAAGGGTTACTCCCTGACCGTGCCGATCACCAACCCGGCGATGGCCCCGACGTCGACCATTCTCGACGAGACCTACAAGGTCGCGATCACCCGTTTCGACAACCGCATCCGCGTCGGTGGCATGGCTGAAATCGCCGGTTTTGACCTGTCGCTGAACCCGCGTCGGCGCGAAACCCTGGAGATGATCGTCAACGACCTTTATCCTCAGGGCGGCGATCTGGCCCAGGCAAGTTTCTGGACCGGTCTGCGTCCGACCACGCCGGACGGCACGCCGATTGTGGGTGCAACGCCGTTCAGCAACCTGTTCCTGAACACCGGTCACGGCACCCTCGGCTGGACCATGGCGTGCGGCTCCGGTCGCTTGCTGGCCGACCTGATGGCGAAGAAAACGCCGCAGATCAGTGCAGAAGGCCTCGATATTTCCCGTTATGGCAGCAAAGTCCAGGAGCCCGCAAAACATGGCAATCCAGCGCCAGCTCACCAATGAGCGCATGAGTCAGATCGTCGCTCACAACGGTACGGTGTATTTGGCAGGGCAGGTCGGCGACGACATGAACGCCGGGATTGAACAGCAGACTCGCGAAACCCTCGCCAATATCGAGCGTTTGCTGGATATGGCGGGTACCGACAAGCACCATTTGCTGTCGGTGACGATTTACCTGAAAGACATCGACGCGCACTTCGAAGGCATGAACGCGGTGTGGGACAAGTGGCTGCCAAAAGGCGTCGCACCGGCCCGTGCAACGGTTGAGTCGAAGCTGTGCGAACCGGAAATCCTGATCGAGCTGTCGGTTGTAGCCGCTCTGCCGTAAGCCTGTCAGAAAGATCCCTCTCCCGGTGCTGTTGGCGGTTCACGCTGTCAGCCAGCGCCGGTTTTTATTCCCATGACCGCCTAGAAGCCCTGCCGCCATGCGTCCAGCCCGTGCCCTGATCGACCTTCAAGCCCTGCGTCACAACTATCGGATCGCCCGTGAACTCACTGGGGCCAAGGCCCTCGCGGTGATCAAGGCGGATGCCTACGGCCATGGCGCGGTGCGTTGCGCCCAGGCGCTGGAAGCCGAGGCGGACGGGTTTGCCGTGGCGTGCATCGAAGAAGCACTGGAGCTGCGCGCTGCCGGCATTCGCGCGCCGGTGTTGTTGCTGGAAGGTTTTTTCGAAGCCGACGAGCTGGCGCTGATCGTCGAGCATGATTTCTGGTGCGTGGTGCATTCGCTGTGGCAGCTTGAAGCCATCGAAAAAGCCGCGCTGAGCAAGCCGATCACTGTCTGGCTCAAGCTTGATTCGGGCATGCACCGGGTCGGTCTGCATCCAAAGGATTACCAATCGGCCTATCAACGGCTGCTGGCCAGCGGCAAGGTCGCGAAAGTGGTGCTGATGAGCCACTTCGCCCGCGCCGATGAGCTGCACAGTCAAGCCAGTGCCGAGCAGGTGGCGGTGTTTGAAGCGGCCCGCCAGGGCTTAGCGGCCGAGGTCAGCCTGCGCAACTCGCCGGCAGTGCTTGGTTGGCCGCAGATTCCGAGCGACTGGGTGCGTCCGGGCATCATGCTCTACGGCGCCACGCCTTTCGAAGAAGCCAACGCCGTGGCCTCACGCCTGCAACCGGTGATGACCCTGGAATCGAAAGTGATTTGCGTGCGTGAGCTGCCGGCCGGTGAGCCGATCGGTTACGGCGCCAAATTCATCACCCAGAAGCCGATGCGCGTTGGCGTGGTGGCGATGGGTTATGCCGATGGCTATCCGCGTCACGCACCGACCGGTACGCCGGTGATGGTCGCCGGGCAGCTCAGCCAGTTGATCGGCCGGGTGTCGATGGACATGCTGTGCATCGATCTGACCGATGTACCGCAAGCCGGGCTGGGTTCGACCGTCGAGTTGTGGGGCAAAAACGTGCTGGCCAGCACCGTGGCGGAAGCCGCGGACACTATTCCCTATCAGATCTTCTGCAACCTGCGCCGGGTTCCGCTGCTCTATTCCGGGGCTTGACCCGAACCGCACGGACCGGAAGTCGCTTCGCCGAACAGGATTCAGGCCAAAGTGTTGTAAATACTGAACGCTGTCGCCATGATAACGCTCATATTCCTACAACCTGAATCCTGGAGGCGCAAGCTTGGACGTCGGTGAACGACTGCAATCCATCCGTAAGCTCAAAGGTCTTTCGCAGCGTGAACTCGCCAAACGCGCGGGCGTCACCAACAGCACCATTTCGATGATCGAGAAGAACAGCGTCAGCCCCTCGATCAGTTCGCTGCGCAAGGTTCTGGGCGGGATTCCCATGTCGATGGTCGAGTTCTTTTCCGAAGAGATCCTGCAGGAAAAACCGACTCAGATCGTCTACAAGGCTAACGAGCTGATCGATATTTCCGATGGCGCAGTGACCATGAAACTGGTCGGCCGGGCTCACCCGAGCCGCGCCATTGCGTTCCTCAATGAAATCTACCCGCCAGGCGCCGACACCGGTGACGAGATGCTCACCCATGAGGGCGAGGAAACCGGGATTCTGGTGGAAGGGCGTCTGGAACTGGTGGTCGGGCTGGAAACTTTTGTGCTCGAAGCCGGTGATAGCTACTACTTTGAAAGTACCAAGCCGCACCGTTTCCGTAATCCGTTCGACGCGCCGGCGCGACTAATCAGCGCAGCCACGCCAGCGAATTTCTAAGAGAAGAGGCGTCCTGCCAGCACGGCAGCGGCACCCAAAGGGTTTTTCCGCGGCGCAACAAGACCCCTTCGACTTTGGGGTTGTTTCAGTGCGGCGGGCTTACCGCTATACTTGCGCCCGCCTGCGAACCGTGGCCGTAGGCGTGACTAGCCACCATTGAGGGTGAACGCGTGAACCTAATTATGAAAATGCTGGCTGCACCAGCAACCGTATTGGCCCTTTGGGCTGTCAGCGCTCAAGCTGCGACGAATGACGATATTGCAAAACGCCTTGATCCAGTTGGCCAAGTTTGTGTTCAGGGTCAAGAGTGCAAGGGGATGGAAGTCGCTGCTGCTTCTGGCGGCGGTGGCGGTGCCAAGGCACCTAAAGACGTTATTGCAAAACATTGCAACGCTTGCCACGGCACCGGCCTGTTGGGTGCGCCGAAAATCGGCGACAAGGCTGCCTGGAAAGAACGCGCCGATCACCAGGGCGGTCTCGACGGCATCCTGGCCAAGGCCATTACCGGTATCAATGCGATGCCGCCTAAAGGCACCTGCGCCGACTGCTCCGACGACGAGCTGAAAGGCGCCATCAAAGAGATGTCCGGCCTGTAACACGCCCGCATCGTTAGCGAAAAAGCCGCCTCCGGGCGGCTTTTTTGTGCCTGTTCACCTGTAGGAGCCGGCTTGCCGGCGATGAACGATCACACGGTTTGTCTGGCTAACCGCGGCGCCTGGATCGCCGGCAAGCCGGCTCCTACAAGGTTTTGTGTTGGCATCCGGGGCTGTTCATTACAGCAAAGACCCGGCAAGCTCGGTCCAACCCCAATTCATGGAATGTAAGGGAGGATCAGATGGTGCAGCTGTGTTCTATCGAGCAAGCGGTCGATGAGGTGCTGGCGCGGTTGCCGGCGCATATCCACATGGGCCTGCCCCTCGGTCTGGGCAAACCCAACCACTTCGTCAACGCGCTGTATCAACGCGTTGCGCAATTGCCCGAGCGCAAGCTGACGATCTACACCGCGCTGTGCCTGGGCCGTCCTGCATTGGGCGACGGCTTGCAGAAGCGCTTCCTCGAACCCTTCATCGAACGGGTATTCGGCGATTATCCGGAGCTGGATTTCCTCGCGGGCCTGCGCAAGGACAACCTGCCGCCCAACATCCATATTCAACAGTTTTTCATGCAGCCCGGCAGCCTGCTTCATAGCGAATCCGCCCAGCAGGACTACGTGAGCAGCAACTACAGCCACGCCGCGCGGGACATCAACGCGGCCGGTTTGAACCTGGTCGCGCAACTGGTAGCCAGTCACTCCGAACACCCGGATCGCCTGAGCCTGAGTTGCAACCCGGACATCACCCTCGACCTGTTTCCGATGATCGCCAAGCGCAGGGCGGCGGGGGAGACCGTCCTGCTCGTGGGTCAGGTACACAACGACTTGCCGTACATGCCCGGTGACGCGGAAATCGGCATCGACACTTTCGACCTGCTGGTCGACGAGAAAGACAACACCACGCTGTTCTCGACGCCGAACATGCCGGTGGGTTTTCAGGACCATTTCATCGGCCTGCACGCCAGCGCGCTGGTCCGCGATGGCGGCACCTTGCAAATCGGCATCGGCGCCATGGGCGACGCGCTGACGGCGGCGTTGCTGGCGCGGCAGGCGGATAACGACGGATACAAGGCGTTGTTGGCCGACGTAAATCTCAGCCAGTGGGCGCAGTTGATAGACCGCGAAGGGGGTTTGGAACCGTTCGCCAAAGGCCTTTACGGTTGCAGCGAAATGTTCGTCAACGGCCTGCTGGTGCTGGTCGATGCCGGCATCGTGCGGCGCAAGGTCTACCCCGATGTGCCAACCCAACAACAGGCGAATGCCGGCACGCTGGATGAAGCGGCGCAAACCGACGGCATTTCGGTGCACGGCGGGTTCTTCCTCGGGCCGCGCAGTTTCTACGAGCGTCTTCGAGAGCTGCCCCAGAGCAAGCGACTCGAATTCAACATGACCCGTATCAGCTACATCAACGAGCTGTACGGTCAGGAGGAACTCAAACGCTTGCAGCGCCTGGATGCGCGCTTCATCAACACCGTGTTCACCATGACGTTGCTTGGCGCCGGCGTGGCCGATCAGCTTGAAGATGGTCGGGTGCTGAGCGGCGTCGGCGGGCAATACAACTTCGTCGCCCAGGGCCATGCGCTGGAAGGCGCGCGTTCGATTTTGCTGCTGCGAAGCTGGCGCGAGTCGGGCGGGGAGGTCAGTTCCAACATCGTCTGGGAATACGGCCATTGCACGATCCCGCGGCATTTGCGGGACATCGTGGTCACTGAATACGGTATCGCGGATTTGCGCGGCAAGACCGATGCGGCGGTGATCGAGGCGTTGCTGAACGTCAGCGATTCACGGTTCCAGCCCGGCTTGATCGAGCAGGCGCAGAGTGCCGGGAAACTGCCGAAGAGTTTTCGTCTCGATCCGCGTTTTGCCGACAACCGACCAGAACGTTTACAGGCGATTCAGGCGCGGCATCCGCAGTTGTTTCCGGAGTATCCGCTGGGGAGTGATTTCACCGCGCATGAGCGGGATTTGTTGCGGGCGCTGAACTGGTTGAAGAGCAAGTTCAAGCTGACGGAGATTCTGGAGTTGGGCAAGGCGGCGCTGGATGCGCCCGAACCGGCAGCGTTTCCCGAGCATCTGGAACGCATGCAACTGACCAACCCGGAAGGGCTGAAAGAGGACCTGTTTCAGCGGCTGCTGCTCACCGGCCTCAAGGCCACCGCGCAATAACAGCCAACCCAAAACAACTGTGGGAGCCAGCCTGCTGGCGATGACGGTCTGTCAGGCATGAAGATTTTGACTGACACGACGCCATCGCCAGCAGGCTGGCTCCCACAGGGGAAATGCGGTGCTGCTGGTTATTCGATGAAGGTCACGACACCGCCAGCCAGCGACTTAACGCGAGCCAGCGATTCAACGCGATAACCCTGCGCATCCAGTTCCGCACGCCCGCCCTGGAACGACTTCTCGATCACGATACCCAGACCGGCCACGGTCGCGCCGGCCTGTTTGATGATCGAGATCAGCGCCTGGGACGCCTTACCGTTGGCCAAAAAGTCATCGATGATCAGCACGCGGTCGCTGCTGGTCAGGTGGCGCGGGGAGATCGCCACGGTGCTTTCGGTCTGCTTGGTGAACGAGTAAACGGTCGCCGACAGCAGGTTTTCGGTCAGGGTCAGGGACTGATGCTTGCGCGCGAAAATCACCGGTACACCCAGGTTCAGGCCGGTCATGATCGCCGGAGCGATACCCGAGGCTTCGATGGTGACGATCTTGGTGATGCCCGAGTCCTTGAACAGCGCAGCGAACTCGTCGCCGATCAGTTTCATCAGCGCCGGGTCGATCTGGTGGTTCAAAAAGGCGTCGACCTTCAGGACCTGATCGGAAAGCACGATGCCTTGTTCGCGAATTTTCTGGTGCAGTGCTTCCATGAAGCGTTCCTCTACTGGCGCCATGTGCGCCTAGTTTGTCAAAAGGTGTCGGTTAAAAAGTGCTCAATTCTAGCGCTTTAACATCGCCCGTATATCGGCCAATGCGGTATTGCCGCGAACGGCTTTGACTTCTACCGGCGTGTCGTCGGTGCCTTCCCAGGCCAGGTCGTCCGGCGGCAGTTCATCGAGGAAGCGGCTGGGCGCGCAGTCGATGATCTCGCCGTATTGCTTACGCTTGGCCGCGAAGGTGAAGGCCAGGGTCTGACGTGCGCGGGTAATGCCAACGTAGGCCAGGCGGCGTTCTTCTTCGATGGTGTCGGCTTCGATGCTGGAGCGGTGCGGGAGGATTTCCTCTTCCATGCCCATGATGAACACGTAAGGGAATTCCAGCCCTTTGGAGGCGTGCAAGGTCATCATCTGCACACCTTCGGCGCCGTCTTCCTCTTCCTGCTGGCGTTCCAGCATGTCGCGCAGGACGAGTTTGCCGATGGCGTCCTCGACGGTCATCTCGCCTTCTTCGTCTTTCTCCAGGGTGTTTTTCAACGCCTCGATCAGGAACCAGACGTTACCCATGCGGTAGTCGGCGGCCTTGTCGCTGGAGCTGTTGGTGCGCAGCCAGTTCTCGTAGTCGATGTCCATGACCATGCTGCGCAGCGCCGAAATCGGGTCTTCGCCGGCGCACTGCTCGCGCACCTTGTCCATGAAACGCTTGAAGCGCGACAGGCGATCGGTGAAACGCGCATCCAGATGCTCGCCCAGGCCGATTTCGTCGGTGGCAGCGTACATCGAGATTTTGCGTTCGGTGGCGTAGTTGCCGAGCTTCTCAAGCGTCGTCGAACCGATCTCCCGGCGTGGGACGTTGATCACCCGCAGGAAGGCGTTGTCGTCGTCCGGGTTCACGATCAGGCGGAAGTAGGCCATCAGGTCCTTCACTTCCTGGCGTCCGAAAAAGCTGTTGCCGCCGGACAACCGATACGGAATCTGGTGGTGTTGCAGCTTCAGCTCGATCAGCTTGGCCTGATAGTTACCGCGATACAGGATCGCGAAATCGCTGTAGGGCCGGTCGGTGCGCAAGTGCAGGGTCAGCAACTCCACGGCCACGCGCTCGGCTTCGGCGTCTTCGTTGCGGCAGCGGATCACGCGGATCTCGTCGCCGTGACCCATCTCGCTCCACAGCTGCTTTTCGAATTCGTGCGGGTTGTTCGAGATCAGCACGTTGGCGCAGCGCAGGATGCGGCTGGTGGAGCGATAGTTCTGCTCCAGCATCACCACTTTCAGGGACGGGTAGTCGTCCTTGAGCAGCATCAGGTTTTCCGGGCGCGCGCCGCGCCAGGCGTAGATCGACTGGTCGTCATCGCCCACCACGGTGAACTGGTTGCGCGTGCCGATCAGCAACTTCACCAGCAAATACTGGCTGGCGTTGGTGTCCTGGTATTCGTCCACCAGCAGGTAGCGGACTTTGTTCTGCCACTTTTCGAGGATGTCGGCGTGTTCCTGGAACAGTTTCACCGGCAGCAGGATCAGGTCGTCGAAGTCCACCGCGTTGAACGCCTTGAGCGTGCGCTGGTAGTGGGTGTAGACGATGGCGGCGGTCTGTTCCTTGGGGTTGCGCGAGTTTTCCAGGGCTTCGGCGGGCAGGATCAGGTCGTTTTTCCACGAGCCGATCATGTTCTTGATCTCGTCGACGCCGTCGTCGCCCGCGTATTCCTTCTGCATGATGTCGGTCATCAGGGCTTTGACGTCGGTCTCGTCGAAGATCGAGAAACCCGGTTTGTAGCCCAGCCGCACGTGTTCCTTGCGGATGATGTTGAGGCCCAGGTTGTGGAAGGTGCACACCGTCAGGCCACGGCCTTCGCCGCCCTTGAGCAGGGTGCCGACCCGTTCCTTCATCTCGCGCGCGGCCTTGTTGGTAAAGGTCATGGCGACGATGTACTGGGCGCGGATGCCGCAGTTCTGGATCAGGTGCGCGATTTTGCGCGGGATCACGCTGGTCTTGCCGGAGCCTGCACCGGCGAGCACCAAAAGAGGGCCGCCGACGTAGCTCACGGCTTCTTGCTGCCGGGGATTGAGTCGGGACATACGTAAATTCAGGAGTCAGTACGAAATGGGCCGGCATTTTAACAGGCTCAGCGAATTGTGCTGCTCTCTCCGACTTGTGACGCAACACGCTATCTATATTTGCCGGTTTTGTTACTTTCACGCAGGATGCGCAACGAATTTGCGACTAATGTTCGTAATTCCGGATACAAAGGCCTCGTTTGATAACTGATGTCGTTGGTCATTGGTTATCGGCACGGCATAATGCCCGCCGCCTACATCATTGCAGAGTCTAGGGAGCTAGCTTGTCTACGCCTGTCGAACCCTTGCGTTTGCTGCTATTGGCCGAAGAGCCAGCGTGGGCAGCGTTGTTGCGCGAGTGTCTGGCTCCGATGGGGAGCTCGGCCGTGCTCATCAGCGCTCCGAGCTGGGAGTCGGTCAGCGCTCTGTTTGATGACAACCGCAGCGCGGTGTTGTTGACGATCCCGGCCCTTCAGCCGGCGCCCGGCCGTTGCAGTTTGCCAACGGTGTTGCTGCTCGAACAGGAGCCGCTGTTGCCGCCCGATGGCGTGAGCGACTGGCTGGTGCGCGATCATCTCGACCCTGGCATGTTGCGCCGTTGCCTGCGCCATGTGCGCGAGCGCGGCGTGCTGGAAAACACCCTGCAACGCCTGGCCGAGCAAGACCCGCTGACCGGCATCGCCAACCGCCAGGGTTTCCAGACCTTGCTGGCCGCGCGACTGGCGGAAAACGACGGCCGTGGCCTGGCTCTCGGGCACCTTGACCTCGACAACTTCCGCCACGCCAACGACGCCCTCGGCCATCAGGCCGGCGACCGCTTGATCCTGCAAGTGGTCGCGCGCCTGAAAAGCCAGCTCGAGGCCGGCGATCAACTGGCGCGGCTGGGCAGCGATGAATTCGCCCTGCTGATCGACACCCGCCGCGCGCCGCAACGCGCCGAATGGATGGCCGAACGCATCACCGAAGCGTTGGCCGAGCCCTATTGGGTCGACGGCGAAAGCCTGTTGATCGGTTCCAGCCTGGGCATCGCCCACGCCCGCGCCCAGGCCGGCGCCGATCCGTTGATGTGGCACGCGCACATCGCCATGCAGCAGGCCAAGAGTACTCAAGGCTGCACCTTTCACATCTTCAACGAACGCATCAACCGCAATGCCCGCAGCATGGCCGACCTCGAAAGCGAGCTGCGCCGGGCGTTGCGTCGCGATGAGCTGGAACTTCATTACCAGCCACGCCTGAACCTTGAAGACGGGCAGATCGTCGGCCTCGAAGCCCTGGTGCGCTGGCGCCATGCCGAGCGTGGGTTGTTGCCGCCGAGCGAGTTCGTGCCACTGGCCGAGCAAAGCGGTTTGATCGTGCCACTCGGTTACTGGGTGATTTCCCGCGCGTTGCGCGACATGCAGGCGTTGCGCGAGCTCGGTCTGCCGGCGCTGCACATGGCGATCAACCTGTCGTTCCGCCAGTTTCAGGACAGTCAGTTGCTTTCGACCCTGAGCCGGCTGATTGCCGAACGTGGCGTCGAAGCGCAGTGGCTGGAATTCGAACTGACCGAAACGGCGGTCATGCGCCGCAGCGATCTGGTGAAGCAGACCATGGATGCCCTCGGGCGCCTGGGCGTGCGCTTCTCGCTCGACGACTTTGGCACCGGGTTTTCGTCTTTCGTGCACCTCAACAGCCTGCCGATTGCCTTGTTGAAGGTCGACAAGAGCTTTGTCGGCGGGATGGAAGGGCGTGAAGAGAATCGCAAACTGGTGCACGCGATGATCAACCTCGCGCACAACCTCAATCTTGAAGTGGTCGCCGAGGGCGTGGAAACGCCGGAGCAGCTGGATCTGTTGCGCGGGTTTGGTTGCGATCAGGTGCAAGGGTATTTGATCAGCAAGCCGTTGCCGTTGACGGAGCTGGTTGAGTATCTGAGTTTTGGCAGTAATCAACAGCCGATGCTAGAGATCGTGAGCTAACACTAAATCTGTAGGAGCGAGGCTTGCCCGCGAAGGCGGCGTGTCAGTCGACATTGTTGTTACT
>NZ_JAGYFX010000116.1:0-17434 GCF_019946615.1 Pseudomonas sp. BF-R-01 | reverse complement strand
ACATGGGGGCAGTGGCTCCGGCATTCACGACGAACGGCGAGCATAACTGAAGATGAGACAAATTGTGACGAGCTGCGGGAGTTTGCGTTGTCAGGGCTGACGCCATCGCCGGCAAGCCGGCTCCTACAGGGGATTAGTCCAGCCACAAAACATGCGTACGACAAAAAACCGTGTAGGAGCCGGCTTGCCGGCGATGGCGATCCCGCAGACGCTACATAACTATCAGAACAACACCTTCGCCACATCCGCAAAGCGCTTGGCGAAATGCACGGTAACCCCCCTTCCTTCCGGTAACTCGCCGAAACTGCCGATATCGTGCTTTGGCAGAATCAATTCAAAGATCTTCTGCCGCAGATTTTCAGCTATATACGCTATGCACTTGTCTGCTTTTTTACGGAGCAACAGTAGAGTCACTTTATGACGATGGGCAAGTCGTCAGTCCAGTTCGATTCATATGTTATATCGCTCTCCGAATATATTTGTCTGGCCTTCAATGCATAAGAACCAGGGGTTAGCGCCCAGTTGGGTTTTGTCGTCCAAAAGCCACCGCCATCGGGATTAGTGCTGGTTTTGTACGTGCCGGTGGGTAATGGACTTATCTTGACCAGTTCAATTTCGACCCGAGTGGTGAAGGCATGTCCATGTCCTTGGATAGTTTGCTCGATCAGAGGAAGTGACTCTCCCTTAAGAGGTTTGGTTATTCTTGGTCGATCAAGCACTTTTTGGTAATTTACTTTTTCGGTTGGTTCGGATGTTTCTTCTGGCCAATTCCGTCGTTGCCTTACACGAATCCATTTACGCCCGGGGACTTCAAGCTCTGGCCCTTCGGGTGTAAAACTCCACGTCCCGTTCTTATTCGCGTCGGCCATGGGTTTCCAATGGTTTTCAGCCCAAAAACAGAAGTTCAGTTCAATAGAGGCGAACGGTTCTCCTAATCCTTCTATTACCAGTTTTTCAACCTTATCCCCCTCTTTAGGACTCAAGATAGTCGGAGGGGCTAATTGCGTTTTTTCTTCCATGATTGCTCTCACTTTAATGAGGATATGAGCAACCGTTTTATCAGGGCAGGGAAATGAATCCACCTGTCAGAAGTGTCAGCTCCGACAGGTGGTCGTTGTGCAGTGAGGCGATGAATTAAAACAACACCTTCGCCACATCCGCAAAGCGCTTGGCAAAATGCACGGTAATCCCTTCCTTCAGATAATCCGGCAATTCATCAAAACTCCCGCGATTCGGCTCCGGCAGAATCAATTCAAAAATCTTCTGCCGCCGCGCCGCAATCACCTTCTCGCGCACTCCGCCAATCGGTAAAACATGCCCGGTCAGCGTCAGTTCGCCGGTCATGGCCACGCCTTTTTTCGGCGGCTGATTGCGTGCCAGCGAGAGCAGGGCGCTGGCCATGGTCACGCCGGCGCTCGGGCCGTCTTTCGGGGTGGCGCCTTCCGGTACGTGCAGGTGGACGAAAGCCTCGTCGAAGAACTTCGGATCGCCGCCAAACGACTTCAGATTCGAGCTGACGTAGCTGTAGGCAATTTCCGCCGACTCCTTCATCACGTCGCCCAGTTGCCCGGTGAGTTTGAAACCACGGTTGAGCGTGTGAATCCGCGTCGCTTCAATCGGCAGTGTCGCGCCGCCCATGCTGGTCCAGGCCAGCCCAGTGATCACGCCGGTACCGGACAGCACTTGCTCGTTGCGGAACACCGGGTGGCCGAGTGAGGCTTCGAGGTCTTTCGGGCCGAGCTTGATCACCGCTTTCGGCTCATCGATCAACTTCATCACCGCCTTGCGCACCAGTTTGCCCAGTTGTTTTTCCAACTGCCGCACCCCGGCTTCACGGGCGTAACCGTCGATCAGCGCCTTCAACGCGGTGTCGCTGATGCTCAGGCTGCCTTTCGACACGCCAGCCTTCTCAAGCTGCTTGGGCCACAGATGACGCTTGGCGATGGCGATTTTTTCTTCGGTGATGTAACCCGACAGGCGAATCACTTCCATTCGGTCGAGCAACGGGCCGGGGATTGAATCGAGGGTGTTGGCGGTGCAGACGAACAGCACTTTCGACAGGTCCAGACGCAGGTCCAGGTAATGGTCGAGGAATTCGACGTTCTGTTCCGGGTCGAGGGTTTCCAGCAGCGCCGAGGCCGGATCGCCCTGGTAGCTCTGGCCCATCTTGTCGATTTCGTCGAGCATGATCACCGGGTTCATCACTTCGACGTCTTTCAACGCTTGCACGAGTTTGCCCGGCATCGCACCAATGTAGGTGCGGCGGTGGCCCTTGATCTCGGCTTCGTCGCGCATGCCGCCGAGGCTGAAACGATAGAACGGTCGGCCAAGGGATTCGGCGATGGATTTGCCGACGCTGGTTTTACCCACGCCCGGCGGACCGACCAGCAGCACGATGGAGCCGTTGATCTCGCCTTTGTAGGCTCCCACGGCGAGGAACTCGAGGATGCGGTCCTTGATGTCCTCGAGACCGGCGTGGTGCTTGTCCAGCACCTTGCGGGCGTGCTTGAGGTCGAGTTTGTCCTCGCCATACACGCCCCACGGCACCGAAGTGGCCCAGTCGAGGTAGTTGCGCGTGACCGCGTACTCCGGCGATCCGGTCTCGAGGATCGACAGCTTGTTCATTTCCTCTTCGATGCGTTTCTGCGCCTGCGTCGACAACACCTTGCCGACCAGGCGCTGTTCGAACTGCTCGATGTCGGCGCTGCGGTCATCCTTGGTCAGGCCCAGCTCTTGCTGGATGACTTTTAACTGTTCTTTGAGGAAAAACTCGCGCTGATGCTCGCCGATCTTGCGGTTAACTTCGGCGGAAATTTCTTTTTGCAGTCGCGCAACTTCAACTTCCTTGCGCAGCATCGGCAGGACTTTTTCCATGCGCTTGAGCATCGGCACGCAGTCGAGCACTTCTTGCAGCTCGCTGCCGGTCGCCGAAGTCAGGGCGGCGGCGAAGTCGGTCAGCGGTGACGGATCGTTGGGGCTGAAGCGGTTGAGGTAGTTTTTCAGCTCTTCGCTGTACAGCGGGTTGAGCGGCAGCAGTTCCTTGATCGCGTTGATCAGCGCCATACCGTAGGCCTTGACCTCGTCGGTCGGCTCGGTGGGCTGGTGCGGGTACTCGACTTCCACCAGGTACGGCGGGCGATGGTGCTTGAGCCAGGTCTTGAGGCGTACGCGGGTCAGGCCCTGGGCGACGAATTGCAGTTTGCCGTTTTCGCGACTGGCGTGGTGCACCTTGACCAGCGTGCCGTAGAGCGGCAGGGCCGAGGTGTCGAAATGGCGCGGGTCTTCCTGGGGCGTGTCCATGTAGAACAGGGCCAGGGAGTGATGATCGGATTTGCTCACCAGATCCAGCGTTTCAGCCCACGGTTCTTCATTGACGATCACCGGCAGCACTTGGGCCGGGAAGAACGGGCGGTTGTGGATCGGGATGATGTAGACCTTGTCCGGCAGGTTCTGGCCGGGCAGGGCGAGGCCTTTGCCGGTGGAGTGGTGCGGGGCGTTTTCGGGGTCGGCGTAGTCGCTCGGGTCTTCGGGGAATTCTTGCTGGTCGCTCATGGGGCACCTGCGCAATGGGGTATGGGTCTTAGATGGGGCAGGTGGGGGGTGGTTTCAATGGTCGGGGGTGTTTCATGATGTGCGTTCAGGTTTTCGACAGGGTTGGGGATTTTTGGCGTTTGTGCGGCCTCATCGCTGGCAGCCAGCTCCTACAGGGTATGCGTAACCTTTGTAGGAGCTGCGATGCGGCGACCCGACTTGCCAGCGATAGCGGATGGTCAGGCACTGCCGAGCTAAACCTTGGCACTCACCTCACTGCGATTGACCAACGCCTCCAGCGCATCGGTCAGACTCGGCGCCTTGTCGCCGACCAACAGATGCCAGATGCCACCGTCCAGTTGACTGACCCCCTGGCAACCCAACGCCTTCAAATCACATTCCGACAGGGCCTTGCCGTCGGCCAGTTGCAGGCGAATCCGGGTCATGGCGACGCAATCCATCTGCAAGACGTTTTCCCCACCACCCAACGCATTCAGCCAGCGCTGTGCTTGCGGGTGCTCCACTGCAGCGGGGGCAGGCGTATCAATCGCAGCCGCCGGTGTCGACACCGCCGCACGACCCAGTGCCGGCATCGCCAGGCGGATTTCATCGGCAATGCTGTCGGCCATCGGCCCGACCACTACCTGCAAACTCCCGCCCTTGCCCGGACGCACCACAGCCATAGCGCCCAGCGCTTTCAGCTCGGCATCGTTGGCCTTGTTGCGATCCACCATGTCCAGTCGCAGTCGCGTGGTGCAGGCACCGACGGTGAGCAAATTCTGCGCGCCACCCAGCGCCTTGATGTACGCCCCGGCCCGTTGGTTTTCCGCCACCCGCGCTTTCTCGGTCGTGGTCACCTCTTCACGCCCCGGCGTCTTCAGGTTGAACCGGCGAATGCAGAAATCGAACACCGTGTAATAAATCACCGCATAGGCCAGCCCCACCGGGATCACCCGCCACCCATTAGTGGATTTGCCCCAACCGAGAATCATGTCGATGAAGCCACCGGAGAAGGTGAAACCGAGGTGGATGTTCAGCAGGTTGGTGACAGCCATCGACAGGCCCGTCAGCAGCGCGTGCAGCAGATACAGCAGCGGCGCGAGAAACATGAAGGCGAATTCGATCGGCTCGGTCACCCCAGTCAGGAACGAGGTCAGGGCCATCGACAGGAAGATCCCGCCCATCACTTTGCGCCGTTCCGGCAACGCATTGCGGTACATCGCCAGGCACGCCGCTGGCAGGCCGAAGAGCATCACCGGGAACATGCCGGTAGTGAATTGGCCGCCCTTGGGGTCACCGGCGAAGTAGCGCGAGATATCGCCGGTCACCAGTGCGCCCGTGGCCGGGTCAGTGAAGTTGCCGAAGACGAACCACGCCATGTTGTTGATGATGTGGTGCAGGCCGGTCACGATCAGCAGGCGGTTGAGCACGCCGAAAATGAAGGCGCCCACGCTGCCGCTTTCCAGCATCAATACACCGAAGCTGTTGATGCCGTGCTGGATCGGCGGCCAGATCAGGCCGAACACCACGCCCAGGCCGACTGCGGCGAACCCGGTGATGATCGGCACAAAGCGCCGGCCGCCGAAGAACGCCAGGTATTCCGGGAGCTTGATGTCTTTGAAACGGTTGTACAGCGCGCCGGCCATCAAGCCGCTGACGATCCCCGCGAGCATGCCCATGTTGATGCTCGCGTCGAGCACCTTGAGGGTGGAGATCATCACCAGGTAGCCAATCACTCCAGCGAGGCCGGCGGTGCCGTTGTTGTCCTTGGCGAAGCCGACCGCGATGCCGATGGCGAAGATCATCGCCAGGTTGGCGAAGATGACCTGACCGGCATCGTGGATGATCGCGATGTCCAGCAGGTCGGTGTCGCCCAGGCGCAGCAGCAACCCGGCAATCGGCAGGATAGCGATCGGCAGCATCAGCGCACGGCCGAGGCGCTGCAGGCCTTCGATGAAGTATTGGTACATGGCGGATCTCCCTGGATTCTTGTTATTAGTTGTTCAGCTCAGAGGCCAATGTTGATGACAGGCGTGACGCACCGCGCTGGCGCTGCTCAGCTTGAGCAGGCCGAGGCTGATGCGTCGGCATTCGCTGGCGTCGAGGTGGCGCACCCGGTCCTTGATTTCGCCGATTTGCACCGGGCTGACCGACAACTCGCTGACGCCCAGGCCAATCAGGACCGGCGTCGCCAGCGGATCGGAGGCGAGCGCGCCGCACACGCCGACCCAGCGGCCATGCACGGCGGCACCGGCGCAGGTCTGGGCGATCAGCCGCAGCAGCGCCGGGTGCATGGCATCGACCCGCGACGCGAGGCCGGCGTGGTCGCGGTCCATCGCCAGGGTGTACTGGGACAAATCGTTGGTGCCGATGGACAGGAAGTCCGCGTGTTCAGCCAGTTGCTCGGCCAGCAACGCGGCGGCCGGGACTTCGATCATCACCCCCAGCTCCGGGCGCTCGCTGACACCGAGCTCCGCGCACAAGGCCTCGAGACGCTGGCGGACGTGCAACAGCTCATCGACTTCGGTGACCATCGGCAGCAGGATCCGGCAGCGCGACAACGGGCTGACGTGCAGCAGGGCGCGCAGTTGCTGATCGAGAATTTCCGGACGGGCCTGAGCCAGGCGAATCCCGCGCAAGCCGAGCACCGGATTGGCCTCGGCCGGCAATGGCAGGTAATCGAGCTGCTTGTCGCCGCCGACGTCGATGGTGCGGATAATCACCGATTTGTCGCCCATGGCGTCGAGCACCGCTTGATAGGCGACACGCTGTTCCTCTTCGTCCGGCGCAGTGTGGCGGTCGACGAACAGGAACTCGGTGCGCAGCAGGCCGACGCCATCGGCGCCGTTGGCCAGCGCATCGGCTGCCTCAGCGCTGGAGGCGACATTGGCGGCGACTTCGATCTGCACCCCGTCGAGCGTCAGTGCCTGGGTATGCGCCTGAGATTGTTGCAGCGCTCGACGTTGCTGGTGGTCCCGTTGCGCCTGATGCACGTCGGCCATGCGCTGGGCAGAAGGCGCGAGTTCGAGACGCCCACCGTCGGCATCCAGCACCACCGCCTGGCCCTGTGGCTGATCCAGCAGCGCCGACCCCAGCGCGACCATGCACGGCAAGCCTTTGCCGCGAGCGAGAATCGCCACGTGGGATGTCGCGCCGCCCTCGGCCATGCACAGCCCGGCGACCCCTTGCTGGCTGAGTTGCAGCAGGTCGGACGGGGTCAGTTCATGCGCGGCGACGATGGCGCCGGCCGGCACGTCGTAGTGCCAGCTCTCACCGAGCAGGGCGCGCAATACCCGTTGCTTGAGGTCGCGCAAGTCGTTGGCGCGTTCGGCCAGCAATGGGCTGCCGAGTTGCTGCAACACGTCGCATTGCACGTCGATCGATTGGCTCCAGGCGTGAGTCGCGGCCACGCCCCGGTCGATGGCGGCGTGCGCTGCATCCAACAGCGCCGGGTCTTCGAGCAGGGCGAGGTGCGCGGCGAAGATCGCTTCTTCTTCGGTGTCCTTGTGCTTCCTGGCCTGAGCCAGCGTGGTGTCGATTTCGCGGCGCACGGCGTTCAGCGCGGTATCCAGGGCTTGGCGTTGTTGCTCTGGAACGTGGTTGCCGGCGTCCTCCGGCAGGCTGATCGTGTTCAAGCGAAATAGCGGTCCGCCGACCAGGCCGGGCGCGGCGCACACACCATGAAGCACACCCGCTTCGGCTGCACGCCCACGCTGGGCAATCGGTGTTGGCGCGATGGCGTGACTGTCTTCGGCCAGCGCGGTGGACAATGCCGTCAACAACGCTTGCAGCGCCGCTTCGGCATCCGTGCCCTGACAGCTGACCTGAACCTCGTCCTGCTCACCGATGGCCAGCCCCATCAGCCCGATCAGGCTGTCGCAGCGCGCCGATTTGCCGGCGAAGTGCAGCTGTGATTTGCTTTTGAAACCTTGTGCGGTCTGGCGGATCAGCGCTGCCGGCCGGGCGTGTAAACCACCCCGATGGGCGATACGGATGTGGCCGACAAACGCTTCCCCGGACAGGTCCGCTTCTGCCTGCGCGCCAGACGCCTGCCGACGAATGATGTGCAGCAACGGTTCGCCGACCTTCACCGATTTCAGCGTGATTGGCCGCGCCTGAAAGTCCTCGCTGTTGGTCAGGATCATCAGGCTGACAAGGCTTTTGCACTGCTGCGCGACCTTGTCCAGGTCATAGCGCAGCAGTGGCTGGCCATTGGCGACGCGCGCCCCTTCCTTGACCAGCATCGAGAACCCGTTGCCCTGCAACTCGACGGTGTCCAGGCCCAGGTGCAGCAGCAATTCGGCGCCGTTGTCGGCGCGCAAGGTGATGGCATGGCCGGTGCGGGCGACGTGTACCACGACGCCGGCGCACGGCGCGTGCAGGGTATCGTTCAGCGGATCGATGGCGATCCCGTCGCCCATCGCGCCGCTGGCGAACACCGGGTCCGGGACTTTGGCGAGTGTGAGCACCGGGCCGCTGAGCGGGGCGCTGAGGGTCAGCTCTTTATTATTGTTGTGCATGGCTCGGTCTCATCAAAAAACAACAGTTCGTATCAACGCCGTCCCCTGTAGGAGCCGAGCTTGCTCGTGAAGGCGGCATTTCAGCCGCAGATGATGCGTCGGATGTACCAACGTCTTCGCGAGCAAGTTCGGCTCCTGCAGGGGGATGCATTCACCATTCGAATCAATGCGTTCGCGTGACTTTGCTCAGGTGCCGTGGCTGGTCCGGGTCCATGCCGCGCGCCACCGCCAGACCAGCGGCCATGACGTAGAAACTCTGGATCGCCAGAATCGGATCGAGGGCCGGGTGTTCGGCGCGGGTCAGGGTGAGGTCACGTTCGGCGATGTCATCCGGCGCGGCCAGCAATACGCGGGCACCCCGCAGGCGCATGTCGGCGGCGAGACTGATCAGACCAGCTTGCTCGGCACCACGCGGGGCGAACACCAGCAGCGGATAGTGCTCGTCGATCAACGCCATCGGGCCGTGACGGACTTCGGCGCTGCTGAAGGCTTCGGCCTGAATCGCCGAGGTTTCCTTGAATTTGAGCGCCGCTTCCTGGGCGATAGCGAAGCCGGCGCCACGGCCGATCACCATCAAGCGCTGGCAATCGCGCAGGGCATCGATGGCCAGGCTCCAGTCCTGCTGCGCCGCTTCGCGCAGACCTTCCGGCAAGGCGTGGCCGGCTTCGAGCAATTGCTCGTCTTCTTTCCAGTGCGCGATCAGGCGGGCGCTGGCGCTGAGGGTGGCGATAAAACTCTTGGTCGCGGCGACGCTGCTTTCCGTCCCTGCGCACAGCGGCAGGCTGAATTCACACGCAGCTTCCAGCGGCGAACTTTCGGCGTTGACCATGGAAATGCTCAAGGCGCCGCGTTTGCGCAACAGACGCAGGCTGTTCACCAGATCCGGGCTTTGCCCTGATTGCGAGAAGGCAAACGCCACCTGACCGCTGACCTTCAACGGCGCTTGTTGCATGGTCACCACCGACATCGGCAGCGACGCCACGGGAATTCCCAGTTGCTGCATGGTCAGGTAGGCGAAGTAGCTGGCGGCATGGTCGGAACTGCCGCGTGCGACGGTCATCGCCACTTGCGGCGGCTGACGGCGCAGACGCCCGGCAATCTCGATCATCTGCGGGTCGAGTTGCTGCAACTGCGCCTGCACGGCTTCGAACGAGGACAGCGCCTCTTCAAGCATTTTTGAAGTCAATGTCTTCTCCTTCGACCATGACGGCGGTCAGTGTGAGTGAGCGATCCAGCCGCACGCAGTCGGCCCAGGCGCCGGGTTGCAGGCGTCCGCGTTCGGTGATGCCGAGGTAGTCGGCGGGGAATTGCGAAAGACGTTGCGAAGCCTCGGCGATCGGCAAACCGATCTTCACCAGGTTGCGCAACGCCTGATCCATGGTCAGCGTGCTGCCGGCCAGGGTGCCGTCGGGCAGGCGCACGCCGCCCAGGCATTTGGTCACCGTGTGGCTACCGAGCTTGTATTCACCGTCCGGCATGCCGGCGGCGGCGGTGGAATCCGTGACGCAATACAGGCACGGAATCGAGCGCAGGGCTACGCGCATCGCGCCGGGGTGCACGTGCAGCAAGTCCGGAATCAGTTCCGCGTATTTCGCATGCGCCAGCGCTGCGCCGACGATGCCAGGCTCGCGGTGATGCAGCGGGCTCATGGCGTTGTAGAGGTGGGTGAAACTGCTCGCGCCGGCTGCCAGCGCGGCCACGCCTTCCTCATAACTGCCGAGGGTGTGGCCAATCTGCATGCGCACGCCACGCGCACTGAGGGCGCGGATCAGGGCATCGTGGCCGGCGATTTCCGGGGCGATGGTGATGACCCGGATCGGCGCCAGGGCCAGGTATTCCTCGACTTCGGCCATCAACGCGGTATGGGCGAAATTCGGTTGCGCGCCAAGTTTGCCGGGGTTGATGTACGGGCCTTCCAGGTGCACACCGAGCACGCGGGCGCTGCCGCTCGGGCGTTGTTCGCAAAACTCGCCGACGGCTTTGAGCACACTGGAAATCTCTTCGCTCGGCGCGGTCATGGTGGTCGCCAGCAACGAGGTGGTGCCGAAACGCACGTGGGTTCGGGTGATGGTTTCGAAGGCGGTCGCGCCTTCCATGATGTCTTTGCCACCGCCGCCGTGAACGTGCAGGTCGATGAAGCCGGGCAGCAAGTAAGGCAGGTCGTTGTCTGCCGGATCGCACGGCACGCCTTCGATCGACAGGACCTTGCCGTGTTCGTGAACCAGCCGGCCGCGTATCCAGCCGTCGGCGGTGAGGATGTTGTCTTCGGACATGATGGGGTCTCGGTTCTTAGCGGCGAAGCTCTTTATCAACGAAGCTCTTTATCTACGCAGCTCTGCGACAAAGTCGTAGTAGTCGTTGCGGCAATAGGTGTCGGTGACTTCGATCGGCGTGTTGTCTTCGAGGTAGCCGACCCGGGTCATCAGCAACATGGCGGTGCCGGGGGCGATGCCGACCAGTGCGGCGAATTCGTCCGAGGCGTTGATCGCCTGGATGTGTTGCAAGGCGCGGACCACCGGTTTGCCGATGCCGTCGAGGTATTCGTAGAGGGAATCGCCCACCGCTTGAGGCTTGGGAATGATCGAGGCGGGCAGGGTGCTCATCTCGATGGCCATTACCGTGTCATCGGCTTTGCGCAGGCGTTTGAGCCGGGCGACCTTGTCGTTTGGCGATAGGCCGAGGCGAATCAGTTCTTCGTGGGTCGGCGGGGTGATTACCCGCTCCAGCCATTGCGAGCCGGGGACGAAACCTTTCAGCCGCAGCATCTCGCTGAAACCCGAGAGGCGCGACAGTGGTTGTTCCAGGCGCGGGGTGATGAAGGTGCCGGACCCTTGATTGCGCCGGATCAGGCCTTGATCGAACAGCACTTCCAACGCCTTGCGGGCGGTGACGCGGGAGATGCCCAGTATTTCGCTGAGGTTGCGTTCCGACGGCATCGCCTGCTCGGCTTTCCACTGGCCGGCGTGGATCGCCGCTTCCAGATTACGCGCCAGTTGCAGGTACAGCGGCGTGGGTTGGGTGTCGTCAGGGCGCAGGGCCTGGAGGTCATTCATGTTGGGTGTCCGATGCGGATATTGGAGTGTTGTCGCCCGGTGGTGCAACGAAAACTAATACCACTTAAATACCATGTCAATGAGACCACTTTGCTGTTGGCGCGGTAAAACCTGCCTTTGTGGGTGGCATACAGGGTTGTTGGTTTTAAGTGGTATTAGCGGAGAGGACGTTGCAAGCAAAAATCGCAGCGTTTGGCAGTGCCTGCGGGTGGGAGTGGTATCAACCCAGCAGGTGCCGCCAAAGGCTGCGATCTTTAGATTTTATTTTGTAACGTGCGACCAAAGGTCGGTGTTACGGGCGGATTTCGATCATCGTGCCGTCCGGCACCAGGCCCCATACCTCGCGCATGTCCATGTTGCGCATGGCGATGCAGCCGTCGGTCCAGTCCAGGGTGTGGAACAGGTTCTCAGGGTTTTCTTCGGTGTCCGGCGTACCGTGGATCATGATCATGCCGCCGGGCTCGACGCCTTCGCGCCGGGCGCGCGCAGAGTCGCTGATGTTCGGGTAGGAGATGTGCATCGCCAGGTTGAATTTATCGCTGACCTTGCGCCAGTCCAGCCAATAGAAACCTTCAGGCGTGCGTTTGTCGCCTTCCATCAGTTTCGGCCCCTTGGGGCGTTTGCCCAGGGAGATGCGATAGGTCTTCAGCGGCTTGCCGTCGTTGATCAATTGCAATTGGTGGGCGGACTTGAGAACCAGGACTTTGTCGATGACTTTGCCGTCCAGCGTTTCCGCAACGGAAGCCTGGGAGATAGCGACAAACGACAAGCAAAACAGGGCAAGCAACCAGCGCATTGAAACGATATCCCTAAGAGGTGTCGCGGCTATTTTATTTATAGATGTTTTTTAAGTGATGGCAGGCTGAGCAAGCGGCGGGATCGACTCGGATCGCACGGGGTAGACCTCGGTCCGCCGGTCAGCGAAGAAGCATTCTAAGGTACGGCCCACCGTGCGGAAAGCCAGGTCAGACCACGGGATGTCGGCTTCGTCGAAAAGTGCCACTTCCAGGCTCTCGGGACCGGCGGAAAAATCCAGGTCCACCAGCTCTGCGCGAAAGAACACATGCACCTGACTGATGTGCGG
Source organism: Pseudomonas sp. BF-R-01 (assembly GCF_019946615.1). Taxonomy (NCBI): domain Bacteria; kingdom Pseudomonadati; phylum Pseudomonadota; class Gammaproteobacteria; order Pseudomonadales; family Pseudomonadaceae; genus Pseudomonas; species Pseudomonas sp. BF-R-01. The sequence continues at coordinate 5,246 of NZ_JAGYFX010000116.1, read as the reverse complement.
CACATCGATCAACGTATAGATGCTCAAGTTGCGCACCCGCGCGCAGGCTTCTTCGGCCGTTTCGCGAATGGCCGCCTGTTCGATGGTTTCACCGTTCTCCATGAAACCGGCGGGCAGGGTCCAGTAACCGAGCCGTGGCTCGATGGCGCGCCGGCACAGCAACACTTTCGAGCCCCAGGTCGCCACGCAGCCGGCGACGATATTGGGGTTCTGGTAGTGAATCGCCTGACAGCTGTCACAGACAAAACGCAGACGCGAATCGCCTTCGGGAATGCGCTGGGTGACCGGGTTGCCGCACTGACTGCAAAATTTCATGCTTGGGTTCCTGAATGCTGCGCCTATCTTGGCGTGCGGCGGTGTCTGTCGGCAAGTTGTCGTTTAGCGACACTCCGCAGTTCGGGGCTTGGGCGGTCGATGTGATTGGTGCATGATGCGAGGTAGCGAATAAATCGAGAAGACTCATGCTGGACGAGCTACTGCATCGAGTAAGCAACCACATCCCACGCACACTGGAAACCGACAAGCGTTTCCCGGAGGCCGCGGTTCTGGTGCCCATCACTCGCAGTGATGAACCGGAACTGGTTCTGACCCTGCGCGCCAGCGGGCTCTCGACCCATGGTGGTGAAGTGGCCTTCCCCGGCGGACGCCGCGACCCGGAAGACCCGGACCTGATTTTCACCGCGCTACGCGAGGCCGAAGAAGAAATCGGCCTGCCGCCGGGGCTGGTCGAAGTGATCGGGCCATTGAGCCCGCTGATTTCCCTGCACGGCATAAAGGTCACGCCTTATGTCGGCGTGATCCCGGATTTTGTCGAGTACCTGGCCAACGACGCCGAGATCGCTGCGGTGTTCAGCGTTCCCCTGGAATTCTTCCGCAAAGACCCGCGTGAACATACCCATCGCATCGATTACCAGGGCCGCAGTTGGTACGTGCCGAGTTATCGTTATGGCGAATACAAGATCTGGGGCCTGACCGCGATCATGATCGTCGAGTTGATCAACTTGCTCTATGACGCCAAAATCAGCCTGCACCAGCCGCCCAAGAGTTTTATCAACACCTGAAGCCATCGCTCGTATGGCGTGAAGCCGCGGCTGCCTGAGCCTGAGGACAACACGATGAAATACCGCCTGGGCGACGCCCGCGTCGACACCCATCCGCAAAGCTGGGTTGCCCCCAACGCTGTGCTGGTGGGCAAGGTCAAACTGGAAGAGGGCGCCAACGTCTGGTTCAGCGCCGTGCTGCGTGGCGACAACGAACTGATCCTGATCGGCAAGAACAGCAACGTCCAGGACGGCACCGTGATGCACACCGACATGGGCTACCCGCTGACCATCGGCACCGGCGTGACCATCGGCCACAACGCCATGCTCCACGGCTGCACCGTCGGTGACTACAGCCTGATAGGTATTAATGCAGTGATCCTCAACGGCGCAAAAATCGGCAAGAACTGCATCATCGGCGCCAACTCGCTGATCGGCGAAGGCAAGGAGATTCCGGACGGTTCGCTGGTCATGGGCTCGCCCGGCAAGGTCGTGCGCGAACTGACCGAGCCGCAGAAAAAAATGCTCGAGGCCAGCGCTGCGCACTATGTGCATAACTCCCAGCGTTATGCCCGCGATCTGGCAGAGCAGGAAGAATGAACACGCCCGAACGTCCGGTGCTATCGCCCTGCGTGAATATCTGTGCGCTGGACGACGATGACATCTGCACCGGGTGCCAGCGCACCGTGGCGGAAATCACGGGCTGGAGCCGGATGAGTAATGACGAGCGCCGAACGGTCCTGGGACTGTGTCACGAACGGGCGAAATCCAGCGGGTTGATCTGGATGATTGAGGCGAAACCGGGAAATTGAGGCGCGGCCATCGCGAGCAGGCTCGCTCCCACAGGGGAATGCGATCAAATGTGGGAGCGAGCCTGCTCGCGAAAGCGTCAGCGCTGACACCACCGCCCCCTCTGAAGTAACCTGTGCGCCAATTTGACAGGTACCTCCATGCTCTTCCTGATCGCCTACATCAGCAGCGTCGTGCTGATCAACTACGCCTTTTCCACCGCGCCGCACCTGGACATCATCTGGTCCGCCTGGGGCGGTTTGGTCTTCGTCCTGCGCGACATGGTGCAAACCCGCTTCGGCCACGGTGCAATCGCGGCGATGCTGGCAGCGCTGGTGCTGTCCTATGTCACCTCCGATCCGTCCATCGCCCTGGCCAGCGCCACCGCGTTCGCGGTCTCCGAATGCATCGACTGGCTGGTGTTCAGCATCACCAAACGCCCGCTGCACGACCGCCTGTGGATAAGTTCGGCCCTGAGCATTCCCCTCGATACCTTCATCTTCTTCGGCATGATCGACGCGTTCACCCCGGCCGTGATCCTCACCGCCATGGGCTCGAAGTTCGCCGGCGTGACCGTCGTGTGGCTGATCATGGCGTGGCGCTTGCGTAAACTGGCCATCGCCGGCTGAAGCCAAACCCTCAGGTTCATGTAAAATGCCGCGCTTTCTCCCCATGGGAAGCGTGCCAGGCACCGCGACCCTCGATGATCCGCTCCTTTGAGGACCTGAGATGACCCGTATCGGAACTCCATTGTCGCCAACCGCGACCCGCGTATTGATGTGTGGCTGTGGTGAGTTGGGCAAGGAAGTGGTGATCGAGCTGCAACGCCTGGGCGTTGAAGTGATTGCCGTTGACCGTTACGCCAACGCGCCGGCCATGCAAGTCGCTCACCGCAGCCACGTGATCAACATGCTCGACGGCGCTGCCCTGCGTGCCGTGATCGAAGCCGAGAAGCCGCACTTCATCGTGCCGGAAATCGAAGCCATCGCCACCGCGACCCTGGTTGAACTGGAAGCCGAAGGCTTCACCGTGATCCCGACTGCACGCGCTGCGCAACTGACCATGAACCGTGAAGGCATCCGTCGCCTGGCCGCTGAAGAGCTGGACCTGCCGACCTCGCCGTACCACTTTGCCGACACCTTCGAGGATTACAGCAAAGCCGTTCAGGACCTGGGCTTCCCGTGCGTGGTCAAGCCGGTGATGAGTTCGTCGGGCAAGGGCCAGAGCCTGCTGCGCAGCGTCGATGACGTGAAAACCGCGTGGGATTACGCGCAAGAAGGCGGCCGTGCCGGTAAAGGTCGGGTGATCGTCGAGGGCTTCATCGACTTCGATTACGAAATCACCTTGCTGACCGTGCGTCACGTCGGCGGCACCACGTTCTGCGCGCCGGTCGGTCACCGCCAGGAGAAGGGCGACTATCAGGAATCCTGGCAGCCACAAGCCATGAGCCCGGTTGCCCTGGCGGAATCCGAGCGTGTGGCCAAGGCGGTCACCGAAGCCTTGGGCGGTCGTGGTCTGTTTGGCGTCGAACTGTTCATCAAAGGCGATCAAGTGTGGTTCAGCGAAGTCTCGCCGCGCCCGCACGACACCGGCCTGGTGACCCTGATTTCTCAGGACCTGTCGCAGTTCGCACTGCACGCACGGGCCATTCTGGGGCTGCCGATTCCATTGATCCGTCAGTTCGCGCCTTCGGCTTCGGCGGTAATTCTGGTGGAAGGGCAGTCGACCCAGACGGCTTTCGCCAATCTCGGCGCGGCATTGAGCGAGCCAGACACGGCGTTGCGTCTGTTCGGCAAACCTGAAGTGAATGGTCAGCGCCGGATGGGTGTGGCGCTGGCGCGGGATGAGTCGATCGAGGCAGCCCGGGCTAAAGCGACCCGCGCTTCTCAGGCGGTCGTAGTCGAGCTGTAACCGAGGCGCGGCCTTCGCGGGCAAGCCTCGCTCCTACAGGTTATTTGTCGAGCGAACCATTGTCGTTCGACGCGGACCTGTAGGAGCGAGGCTTGCCCGCGAAGCTTTTTCTATCAGGCCACCCGATTCAAATCGTTGTGACGCGTCTCTTTCAGGCACAGCACCGCAATCAAACTCAGCACCGCCGCCCCCGACACATACCCGCCGACGTAACTCAAACCGCCCATCGCCACCAGCTTCTGCGCAAAGAACGGCGCCGCCGAGGCTCCGACAATGCCGCCCAGGTTGTAGGCCGCTGACGCACCGGTATAACGCACGTGTGTCGGAAACAGCTCCGGCAGCAGCGCACCCATTGGCGCAAACGTCACGCCCATCAGAAACAGCTCGATGCACAGGAACAGCGCCACGCCCCAGGTCGAACCCTGGGTCAGCAGCGGTTCCATCAAGAACCCGGACAGAATCGCCAGCACGCCGCCGATGATCAGCACCGGTTTGCGCCCGTAACGGTCACTGGCCCAGGCCGACAACGGTGTCGCGGCGGCCATGAACAGCACCGCAAAACACAGCAGCGCGAGGAAGGTTTCGCGGGTGTAGCCCAGCGTCGACACGCCATAACTCAGTGAAAACACCGTCGAGATGTAGAACAGTGCGTAGCACACCACCATCGAACCGGCGCCCAGCAGCATCGGCGCCCAATACTGGCTGAACAGCTCGACCAGCGGGATCTTCACTCGCTCTTGACGGGCCATGGCATTGGCGAACACCGGGGTTTCGTGCAGCTTGAGGCGCACGTACAGGCCGACCATCACCAGTGCGGCGCTGAGCAGGAACGGGATCCGCCAGCCCCACGAACGGAACTGTTCGTCGTTCAGTGTCATTGCCAGCGTCAAAAACAGCCCGTTGGCCGCGAGAAAGCCAATCGACGGGCCAAGCTGCGGGAACATGCCGAACCAGGCGCGCTTGCCCTTGGGCGCGTTTTCCGTCGCCAGCAATGCCGCGCCGCCCCACTCGCCACCCAGGCCCAAACCCTGGCCGAAGCGCAGCACGCAGAGCAGGATCGGCGCCCAGGCCCCGATGCTGTCGTAACCCGGCAGCACGCCGATCAGCGTGGTGCACACGCCCATCAGCAGCAAGGAGGCGACCAGGGTCGATTTGCGCCCGATGCGGTCACCGAAGTGGCCGAACAGTGCCGAGCCCAGCGGCCTGGCGAGGAACGCGATGCCGAACGTGAGAAACGCCGAGAGCATCTGGGCCGTGCCGGAGGTCTGCGGAAAAAACACCGGACCGATCACCAGCGCTGCGGCAGTGGCGTACACGTAGAAGTCGTAGAACTCGATGGCGGTGCCGATGAAACTCGCGGTCGCCACGCGGGTGGCGGAGTTCGTCGGTTGCGCAGGCGTGGCTTCGGTATAGGTCGTGCTGGTAGTCATGCGGTAATCCCTGACAGTCATGTGCCCCAGTGGAGCGAATTATTATGGTCGAACACCCAGGGATGTGGGTTTGATG
>NZ_JAGYFX010000115.1:0-17669 GCF_019946615.1 Pseudomonas sp. BF-R-01 | reverse complement strand
GCCACATAAGGTTGAGTGACACACCATCGCGAGCAGGCTCGCTCCTACAGGTTCTTGCGTTCGTGAAATAACGTGTGTATTTTTTCATGAAATTTAAATAATAAAATTTCATGAGGCTCGCATGTTTCAGCAATCCACCCGTCATGTCGCCAGCTACTACGCTCACACTTGCGCAGATCGCTTGGTGGAACGTGCGGCGTTGGAGGGCGAGCACGACACCGACGTGTTGATCATCGGCGCCGGCTTCAGTGGTTTGCACACGGCATTGCGACTGGCCCTGGCGGGCAAGCGCGTGACGCTGCTGGAAGCCAGTCGAGTGGCTTGGGCAGCGTCGGGGCGTAATGGCGGCCAGGCCATTCTCGGTTGGTCGTGCGATATGCCGCCTCTGGAGGCCGCGCTGGGTTATGAGCGTGCGCGGCGCTTGTGGGACGGCATGCGCTGGGCTGCGCAGGAACTGCGCGCGCTGCCCGACCGGCATGAATTCGATTGTGATTATCGGCCCGGCCACCTCTGGACATCGGTGATGCCGCGCCGGGTGAGCCTGCTGACCGAGTGGCAACACGAGGCGAGCCACAAATGGGGTCACGATGGATTGCAATTCATTCCCCGTGAGCAGTTGCCGCAATGGGTCGCCAGCGAGCGCTACCAGGCGGGCCTGTTTGATCCTGAAGGCGGACACCTGAACCCGTTGAAACTGGCACTTGGCCTGGCGGCGGCCATTGAGCGCGCCGGTGGTCGTATTCATGAACAAAGCAAGGCGCTGAATTACCGCGAGGAGGGTGGCCGGTACGTGGTCACCACTGAGCGCGGACGCATCCGGGCCGATGTGCTGGTGCTGGCGTGCAACGCCTATCTGGACCGGCTCGATCCGCAGCTATCAAGTTGTGTGTTGCCGGTCGGCACCTATCAGGTGGCCACCGCGCCGCTCTCGCAAGCACAGGCGACCGCGCTCCTGCCAAGCAATGTCTGCGTCACCGACAATCAGTTCGTTCTCGATTATTTCCGTCGTACACCGGATAACCGCTTGCTGTTCGGCGGCGGTTGCACCTACCTGGGCGGCATGCCGAAGGACATCGCTGCCGCGACCCGGCCGTTCCTGCAACGGGTATTTCCTCAGCTCCAGGGCGTCGACCTGGAATTCGCCTGGGGCGGGCATATCGACCTTACGCTTAAACGCACGCCTGACATTGGCCGACGCGGCGATCTCTATTGGCTGCAGGGTTATTCGGGCCACGGTGTGCTGCCGACTCTGGCCGGGGCTCGCGCCGTGTCCGACGCGATACTCGGTCAGGCAGACGAGCTGGGCTTGTATCAGGGCCTGGTCAACGGCAGCTTCCCCGGCGGCAAATACATGGCCGCGCCCCTGGAAGCCATCGGCAAGGCCTGGTATCGGTTGCGCGACAGCCTTTGAAACGCACATTTTCTGGAAGCTTTCAGATGGACATGCAAGAAGAGATTTCGGCGCTGGCGATCCTGATTCAGGACCTGCGCAAACACAAGAAATACACGCTCAAGGAACTGGCGGACAAGATCGGTCGTTCCGTCGGTTTTCTTTCGCAAGTCGAGCGTGGATTGTCACGTCCGACCGTGGCGGACTTGACCGCGATCAGCGAAACCCTCGGCGTGCCGACCACCTATTTCTACAGCCTGCCCAAACCCATGGCCTTGCCGTGGGTGACCCGTCCGGACGAGCGCCGCACGCTGTATTACGCCGACGGCATCACCGACATTCTGGTCTCGCCGAAAATGCGCGCCACGTTCTCGATGCTCGAAAGCCGTCTCGAACCCGGCGCCAGCAGTGGTGACCGGCACATGGATGACAGCTCGGAGCAGGGCGGTTACGTGCTCGAAGGGCAACTGACACTTTGGCTGGATGACAATCAACCGGTCACTCTAGGGGCCGGGGACAGCTTTCAGCTCGCCAGCCATACCCATTGCCGCTACGGCAATCTCACCGATCAGCTCACCCGGGTGCTCTGGGTTTACACCTGATAAAAACAACAAGGAACAACATGATGGATGCTGTCTGCTCTGATCTGGTTGCTGAAGTGCGCGCATTTCGGCAGCGCTTTCCGGATGTGCGCTACGTCGACCTGATTTCCCTGGACATCCCGGGGCATTTCTACGGCAAGCGCTATCCGATCGAGATGCTCGAAAAGGTCGCCGCCGGCAGCGCGCTCAAGCTGCCGCAGAATTGTGTATTGCTCGGCACTCAAGGCGGGCTGTTCAAAATCGGCGACTACTGTTTCAACGACGGCGACCCGGATGCGCCCCGTCGGTTGGTGCCGGGTACGCTGAAAATCGTCGACTGGGAAAAACAGCCGCTGGGGCAGATGTTGATCACCTCCAGCGGCACTGAAAAACCGATCGTCTTCGAGCCACGGGAAGTGCTGGCGCAAGTGCTGGAGCGCCTCGCTGGCAAAGGGATTTTCCCGGTGGTGGCTTTCGAACTTGAGTTCTACCTGTTCGATCGCCAGTTGCGTGACGGCTTGCCGCAGTTTGCGCGCGATCCGCTGACCGACGATGCGGACGATCAGCCGAACATGCACATCGAGCGGCTGTCGCGGTTTGCGCCGGTGCTCGATGAAATGGTCGAGACGGCGCGGGCGCAAGGCATCGACACCACGGTGATTACTGCCGAGCTGGGCCCGGGGCAGTTCGAGATCAACTTCGGTCACCTGGATGACGGCCTGCGGGCTGCCGACTGGGCGGCGCTGTTTTGCCGCAGCACCCGTGGCGTGGCGCTCAAGCACAACTACCGCGCCAGTTTCATGGCCAAGCCTTACTTGCAACACCCCGGCAGCGGCATGCATGTTCATGTGAGCCTGTACGACGAGGCGGGCAATAACCTTTTAGCGGCCAATGACCAACAGCCGCTGCGCCATGCCGTGGCCGGTTGCCTAGAACTGTTGCCGCATTGCATGCCGATTTTCGCGCCGAACCACAATGCGCTGCGTCGCTTGAGCGGCACCGTGAATGTCGCGACGCGTGCCAGTTGGGGCTTCGAAGATCGGGATGCCTGCCTGCGGGTTCCTGAGTCGGACGCGAGGAATCTGCGCATCGAACATCGCCTCGCCGGTGCCGATGCCAACCCGTATCTGGTGTTGGCGGCGATTCTGGTCGGGTTGGAACAAGGACTTGAAACCGGTCGTCAACCGATAGCACCGTTGAATGAAGATCGCAGCAGTGGCATCAACTTCCCGCTGGAGATGCTGGAGGCCGTTCAATCCATGCAACACAACGCGCAGTTGCGTGAGGGATTGGGTGCGGAGTTTGTAAATGTCTACTGCGAAAACAAGCGTCAGGACCATTTGGCATTTATGCAGGACATCAATGCACGTGAATATCGCTGGTACTTGTAGTTGACTGCTTGTCGTCACTCGACCTTAAAAAAAGTGTGGATATTTAAGGACTTGGAAAGATTAGTAACCAGGTGGTGAGTCAAAATATCTTGTTACACGGTGAAATATTCCGTAATATCCGCACCGCGTTCACCACCACGGTTTATGCATTTTTAAATCCCAGGCGTCCATCAGCTGCCTGGGATTTTTTTTTGCTTGAAATAAGCTGTGCTTCAAAAATTATTCGTTCAGTTAGAACGATTATTTCTTTCGGTTATTTAAATAGACCTCTTCTGCATATCCATAACCGTGAAATCCGCGTTGTGGATCGGGTTGTGTCTGCAATCAAATCCGAATGGTGGTCATGGCAGAAATAGACGTTCTATCCACCTCGTTAAAGCTGCCCCAGCATCAAATTCCGCTGTTCGATGGTCATCTTGTTGCCCCCGGTCCAATCCTTAGAATCGGCGCCATCAGCTTCGTCCAACTATTCAAACCTTTGGGGAACAACACCATGATGAACGCCATGCAGATGCAAATGCCGATGAACGCCAACATGCCGATGATGCCGATGATGGGCATGCCGATGATGATGGCGACCATGACGTGCGAAATGATGGACGACGGCATGATGTGCAAAATGATGCCGGCCGCAGGCATGGACATGGCGATGTTCAAGAACAGCGCAGAAATGATGCAGATGATGATGAACTGCGGCATGCCGATGATGATGCACTGCGGCAACATGAGCATGATGTGCATGTCCCAGGCGGCCATGGCGATGCCGATGATGAACATGATGATGCCAATGCCGATGATGGGCATGCCGATGCCGTCGATGAAGTGCGTGATGGAATGCACCATGATGGCTGACGGCATGATGTGCAAAATCATGCCGATGGCGGGCATGAACATGGACATGATGAAAAGCTGCTGCACCCTGATGATGAAAATGATGAACGATTGCAGCATGCCGATGATGATGAGCTGCAATGGCATGCCGATGATGTGCTGCACCTGCTGATCCTGAGCGACAGCCATTAAAAAGCCCGGCCAATGCAGATTGGCCGGGCTTTTTGATGTCCTGTTTTTGTAGGAGCCAGGCTTGCCGGCGAAGGCGTATTTGAGATCGCCATCGCCGGCAAGCCGGCTCCTACAGTTTGATGTCGTCCGAAAAAATAGCGGTAACCACGACCCTGTAGGAGCCAGGCTTGCCGGCGAAGGCGTATTTGCTGACGCCATCGCCAGCAAGCCGGCTCCTACAATGTTTGCGTCGTTCGATGAATTGGAGCTGACCACCCACTCTGTAGGAGCCAGGCTTGCCGGCGAAGGCGTATTTGAGATCGCCATCGCCGGCAAGCCGGCTCCTACAATGTCTGCGTCGTTCGATGAGTTGGAGTTGGCCACCTACCCTGTAGGAGCCGGCTTGCCGGCGAAGGCGCCAGCAAAGCCGCCATCACCCGCAAGCCGGTTTTGTCAGTCGAGGCGTTCCGGGTAAGTCACCACCAGATACGCCACCGCTTCACTGTCCGCCGGGTTGCGATAGCGGTGGGGCTGGTCGGCGTAAAACAGGATCGAATCGCCGGTAGAAAGCAGGTAGCGTTCGTCGTTGACGCTGATTTCCAGTACGCCCTGCGAAACCACCAGGTTCTCCTGGACGCCGGGGCCATGGCCCTCGGAAACGTCCTCTCCCAATGGGCTCAGGCGCAGTTCGTAAAACTCCGATTGGCGCGCCACGTCAAACGGGAACAGCGCACGACTGACAAAGGCGCCGCTGGCGCTGACCAGGCGTTTGCTCTGGCTCGCCGATAACACGGCCACCCCTTCAAAGGCCCGATGTTCGAGAAACGCGGCCACCGAAACCTTCAAGCCTTTGGCGATCTTGCACAGCACTTTGATCGACGGCACGCTGCGTCCGGATTCGATCTGCGCGAGCATCGCCCGGCTCACACCGCATTGTCGCGCAAGGGCGTCGAGGGACAGGTGACGCTTGCCCCGCAGGCGTTGCAGGTTTTGCGCGACCCGCTCGCAGATCGGGTCTTCTTCCAGTGATTCGAGGTTGTTCAGGTCCAGCACGGGTTCGTGAGCGCTCGCCAGAAAGCGCGAGGGGTTTTGTGTATTCACGCCTGACGAGTCTCGGTCGAACGCGAAGCCTGAACCCACTGAAAGGCCTGCAGGCCAGCATTGCGTGCATACATTTCCCACATGGCCCGTGCCCGTTGCTGCGCTTGTTTGCGTTTGCGGTAGTTGGCGAAGTCGATGATGTTGGCGGTCGGATTCATAGGGCTCTTCACTGTCGTGGTGAATGACGGGATGGTCTGAGACTACTCGGATATTTTTATAACGATAAATAATGTTTATGTATTTATTAATTCCTTTTGGTTATTTTAAAAGCCAACTGCCAGAAGGACTCTAGATGCCCCCTGACCCTGTAGGAGCCGGCTTGCTGGCGATCGGATCGACGCGGTATATCAAGCCAGACGCCATCGCCGGCAAGCCAGCTCCTACAGGATTCTGTGTTTATCAAATGACCTTGTAGGAGCCGGCTTGCCGGCGATGGCGGCGCATCGGACACACCGCGTCGTTTCAATCGCCAGCAAGCCGGCTCCTACAGGTCCAGCGTTTAATGCCCCACCAATTCCTCAAGCAGCTGTTCCTTGTACCCCTGCAAAACCGTTGAAGCCCGGTCCCGTGGATGGGGCAGGTCGACCTTGATTTCCTGCTTGATCCGGCCCGGATGGGCGTCCATCACAATGACCCGGTCGCCCAGGTACAGCGCTTCTTCGATGTCGTGGGTGACCATGATCACCGTGCAGCGCTGTTGCACCCAGATGCGTTGCAACTCATGTTGCAGGCGCACCCGGGTCAAGGCGTCGAGGGCGCCGAGGGGTTCGTCGAGCAGCAGCACTTTCGGTTGGTTGATCAGTGCGCGGGCGATGGCCGCGCGCTGCGCCATGCCGCCGGACAACTGGTGGGGGTAGGCGTTTTCAAAACCTTCGAGGTTGACCAGCGCAATGTGCTCGGCCACCAAACGGTCCTTTTCTGCCTTGGACAACGGATGGTTTTTCAACGCCAGGGCAATGTTCTGGTTCAGGGGCATCCACGGAAACAGTCGATGGTCCTGAAACACGATCCCGCGTTCCAGGCTGGTGCCGACCACCCGTTTGCCATCCAGCAGAATCTCGCCTTCATAGTCGTCCTCCAGCCCGACGACCAGCCGCAGCAGCGTCGACTTACCGCAACCGCTGGCACCGACGATGCTGACGAACTCACCGGGACGCACGTCGAGATTGATCTGCTGCAGCACCGGCAAAGGCTGGCCTTCGATCCGGTAAGCCTTGCTCAGGCCGCGAATCTGCAGCGCACCGGTGTGTAATGAGGTGCTGTGTGGCACAGCGTGTTGGGCAATTGCGTTCATGGTTATCGGCCTTTCAGCGAATGTTGCGCCAGCGCAGCAGATGGCGGCTAAGAAGAGTGAACAGCAGGGTCATCAGGTAACCGCAGAGGCCAATGCACAGCACGCTGAGGACGATGACTTCCATGCGTGAGCCGGCTTCGGCGTTCATCATCAGGTTGCCCAGGCCGGCGCCCGAAGACAGGAACAGTTCGCTGCCCACCGCGGTGACCCAGGCAAACGCCAGCGCATGCAGCACGCCGGTGGCAATGCTCGGCAGCGCCGCCGGCAGCAGCACATGACGAAAGCGTTGCCAGCGGCTCAGCACCAGCACCTGGCCGACCTCGCGATAGCGCTTCTCGACATGGCTGAAACCCTGATACGTGTTGAGGACCATCGGATAGAACGCCGCGAGACTGACGATCAACACTTTGGAAAACTCGCCATTGCCAAACCACATGGCGATCAACGGAATCCAGCCGAGCATCGGCACCTGGCGGATCGAATGAAACAGCGGCCCGACCAGCCGATTGGCCACCGCCGACAGCGCCATCAGCACCCCCAGCAGCACGCCGAAGAAAATCCCCAGTGCCAGGCCGGTGCTGGTGCGGGCCAGGCTGGCCAGCAGGTTCACCAGCAACTCGCCGTTGGCCAACAGTTCGAGCAACGCTGCGCCGATCGCCGACAACGGCACAAAGGCATACGCGCCGGCGGCACCCTGGCGCGACAGGTATTCCCAGCCGCCGATCAACAACAGCGGCAGCAGCAGGCCACGGGATTTGGCAAGCAATCGAATCATCATCGGCTCCTAGCGGGTCTGCCAGCGGAACAGCCGCTGTTCCAGTTGGCGAAAGGTGAAGTCCAGGGCGAAACCGATAACGCCGGTCACCACAATTCCGACCATCACCACATCAATGCGCAACATCTGCCGGCTCATTTCGATCATCTGCCCCAGACCGCTGTCGGCGGCCAGCAACTCGGTGGCCACCAACACCACCCAGGCGCGGGTCAGGCTGATGCGAAAACCGGTGATGATCGGCGGCGCGGCAGCGGGCAGGGCGATGGCGCGAACAAACGTCGGCCAGCGCAGGCGATACACACCGGCGACTTCGAAGTAGCTGCGCGGAATGGCCTTGACCCCTTCGCTGGCGGCCAGCGCCACCGGGAAGAACGCGGTCTTGGCGACGATGATGATCTTGAAGGTTTCATCGATGCCGAACAGCAGCACAAACATCGGGATCAGCGCGATGCTGGGGATCTGGCGCAGGGTATGGAACAGCGGCGAGCAGTAGATCTCGACGTTCTTCGACAACGCCATCAGCACCCCGAACGCCAGGCCCAGCAGCGAGCCGATGCCGAAACCCAGCCCCAGTCGTGACAGGCTGTTGAGCAAGTGGTCGAGCAGCTCACCGCTGGCCGACAGTTCCTCGAAGGTCTGCCACACCTGAGCGGGCGGGACGAGCAGGTTGCGCGGGAAAATCCCGGCCTCGGCCACCACCGCCCAGAGCAACAGCAGGGCGGCAGGGGAGATGAGCCAGGTCAGGGAAAACAACAGACGTCGGGTACGCATGGCGGGTCTTATTTCGGCGAAGTACCGCAGGGGTATCGCAAGAGGTGTGCCATCGCACAGAGAGTGGTTGATCGCACTGACGCCTTCGCGGGCAAGCCTCGCTCCTACAGGGACAATGCGTAACCTGTAGGAGCGAGGCTTGCCCGCGAAGACGTCAGCCTATGCACCGCACATTGATGCCATGCCAGCACCCATTGCTGCTCCAGCAACACCCCATCAGCACACGCCTCAGAACTCGTAACTGACGCTGGTGTAATAAAACGCACCCTGCGCCCCTTCAGGGCTGGTGATCGAGTATTTCGGTACGCCGTACAACTGCGCGCCATCCGCCTTGTCCGGGTGTGTGTCGAACAGGTTGATTGCGCCCACCGACAGCTTCAGCGCCTTGTTGAAGGTGTACGACACATCCAGGTCCGTGACCCATTGCGGGCTGTAGGTCTGGTCCAGGGTCGGGTTGGTGGCGTTGAGGCTTTTCCATTCACCGTAACGACGCTGAGCCACGGTCACCCCCCACTCATCAAACAGCCAGTTGGCGCTCAGCACCAGTTTGGTTTCCGGTGTGCCGTCCTCGATCAGGCCCTGGGTGGTACGGCCGACAATCTGCGAGCCCTTGATATTGCCGACATCGCGCAACGCGGTGATTTTCGTGTTGTTCTGGCTGATGCCGCTGCTCAGGTTCAGGCGGCCCCATTGCTGCAGGTCCAGCTGATAGTTACCCATCAGCTCGATCCCGTCGGTGCGGGTGTCGGCAACGTTGGTGTAGAAGGCCGCGCTCTGGATATTCGCGTAGGGCGTGCCGGCGAAAATCGGCGACACCACCGCCGCCGGTAACTGATCGGAGAGGGTGATGCGGTTGTCGATGTCGATCCGGTAGGCGTCCAGCGTCACCGACGCGTTGGCCAACGGGCGCCAGACCAGGCCCAGGGAATAACTGGTGGACTCTTCCGGTTTCAGCGACTTGCCGCCCAGCAGCGCCGCTTCCGGGCTGTCGGCGCGCAATGTGCGTTGCTGCACTTCGACGAAGTTGCCGCTGCCGGGCGGCTGTTCCACCACCTGCACGCTGAACGAGGACAAGCCGCTCTGCACCAGCGACGGCGCGCGATAACCCGTGCTGGCCGTGGCCCGTGCGGCGATCTGCGGGGTGAAGTCATAACGCAGCGACAGTTTGCCGTTGGTGGTGTCGCCAAAGTCCGAATAGTGCTCGGTGCGCACCGCGACGCCGGCCTGGAATTTCTCGGTGATCTGCCCTTCGACGTCAATGTAGGCACCCAGCACGTTGCGGTCCAGTGAAGCCGCATCGACCTGGGTGATGCCCGAGTAGTAGCCCGGGATGCGCCGGCCGGTGACCGGGTCGACGGTGTTGAACAACGGGCCGTTCTGCCAGCCAGCCGCTTCGCCGGCGCTCAGCTCGTAATTCTCCTGACGCCAGGCCAGGCCGGCCGAGAGCGTCAGCGGCTTGAACAGCAGGTCGGTGGGGAAATCCCGCACCCAGTCCAGTGTCACGTTGGTCTGATCGGCCTCCCGTTCGCCGGTGAAGATTTTTTCCGGGCTGGTGGCGCCCCAGCTGGGGTTGATCGCGTTACGGTCGGTGGACTTCAGGGTGTTGTTGCCATGGTTCACGGCGAAGTCGAATTTACCCAGAAGGTCGTCTTCGTAACGCAGGCCGCCGGTCAGCGCATAGTCTTCCAGCGAATAGCGCGTGATCGGCAGGCGCCCGTCCGGGAAGCGCTGCAATGCGGTGCTGCTGTAGTTGTTGCGCAGGGTGGTGGGCGGGTCGAAGAAGCCTTCGGCGTCGGTGTTTTTGTGCGAGTAGGTGGCGAAACCGTAGGCCGTCAGACCGTCGCCGATGCCGACTTCGCTGTTGGCGGCGAAGTTGTACTGGTCCGAGACATTGCCCGAGCCCCAGCGCCAGGTGCGGTAGCGGTTGTTCTGCTCGCGCGGCGTGTTGATGCTGGTGGAACCGGGGTAGAAGATCCGGTTGTCAGGGTTGGTGTCGCTGGCCGGGTCCTGGCTGCCGGCGTCGAAACTCAGGGTCAGGAAGCCGTCGTTGGGCAGGGCGAAACCTTTCCAGCCGCTGAGCTTGCGCTGGATGCCGTCACCCTTGTCGTAGCCGCCGAAGCGGTAACCGAGGTTGCCGCCGTCGTCCTTTTCCTTGAGCACGATGTTGATCACCCCGGCGATGGCGTCGGAGCCATATTGAGCGGCAGCACCGTCGCGCAGGATTTCGACGCGCTGGATCGAGCTCAAGGGGATCAGGCTCAGGTCGACCGCGGCGGCGCCACGACCATTGACCAGGCTTTGTCGTGTGACGTTGGCGCTGGTGTGGCGACGTTTGCCGTTAACCAGCACCAGCACCTGATCGGAGGCCAGGCCACGCAACGAGGCGCCCTGAGCGATGGAACCGGCAAACGCGCCCTGGGGTGATTGCGGATAGCTGAACGAGGGCGACAGGGCCGTGAGCGCACCGGACAGGTCGCTGGCACCGGTCTGCTGCAATTGCTCGCCGGTCAAGACGTCTACCGGTGCGGCGCTTTCCAGTGCGGTGACATCACTGCGCCGGGTGCCGAGCACCACGACAGTGTCCAGGTGATCGCCGCTGGCGGTGGGTTGGGTTTCGGCAGCCGAAACAGGCACGGCAAGGCTGCCAATGACCAGCGCAATAGCGCCGGCCAACGGAGTGCGATGGAACATGAGCAGAGTCCTTAAAAGGTCCGCAGCCCCTGTAGGAGCCGGCTTGCCGGCGATGGCGACCGCATGAGCGATGCGCGCCTTGAGGCCCCATCGCCAGCAAGCCGGCTCCTACAGGGGGAGCGGTGTCACGGAAATTGAAAACAACACAATCCTTGTAGGAGCCGGCTTGCCGGCGATGGCGTCCTCACTGGCGACGCAAGGCTTTAGGCCCTCATCGCTGGCAAGCCAGCTCCTACAGGGAGAAGCGGTGTCACGGAAATCGAGAACAACACAATCCTTTGTAGGAGCCGGCTTGCCGGCGATAGCGTCCTCACTGGCGACGCAAGGCTTGAAGGCCCCATCGCTGGCAAGCCAGCTCCTACAGGGGGAAGCGGTGTCACGGAAATCGAGAACAACACAATCCTTTGTAGGAGCCGGCTTGCTGGCGATGGCGTCCTTACCGCCGATGCAAGGCATGAAGGCCCCATCGCCGGCAAGCCGGCTCCTACAGAGGGGGCCGTCAGAAACGGCTGGTCACGCTCAGGCCGACGGTGCGTGGGTCGCCGTAGGTGATGACGTACTGACCGAGGGTGCCGTTGGGCCGGCCATGGACCTGGTAGCGGCGGTCGGTGAGGTTGTTGACGAAACCGGTGACGCTGAGTTTTTCATCCGGGCTGAACCAGGTCAGGCGGGTGTTGGCCAGGGTGTAATGGGGTTGGGTGAGCGTCTTGTCGGCGCTGCTCTGGCGATCGGCGAGGAAGTATTCCTTGTCGCGAAAACTCACGTCACCGCCGGCCACCAGCTTGCCGCCGATCTCCAGCGGGAAGGTGTAATCGGCACCGAGCGACACCACATTGCGTGGCGAACGCACGAAGCTGTTGCCGCTGTAGTCACCGGTAACGGCGCCTGTGGTCGGGTTAGTGTTTTTGAAATCGGTGTATTCGGTATCGAGGAACGACACCGCCGCCCGCAAGTGCAGGTAGTCAGTCGGCTGGCCTTCGAGCTCCAGCTCGGCACCCTTGACCGTACCCTTGGCGCCGTTGGTCAGCGCGGTGGTCAACACGCCGTTGTTGACCGTCAGCAGGTTCACCTGAATGTCCGAGTAGTCGTAGTAGAAGATGTTGGCGTTGGCCGTCAGGCGATGGTCGAACCACTCGGACTTGAGGCCGATTTCGTAGGCGTCGAGTTGTTCCGGGTCAACCGTGGTCAGCTGCGCAAGGCTGGTCGACAGCCCGGTGTTGAAGCCGCCGGAACGGAAGCCATGGGCATAACGGAAGAACACGCGCACGTTGTCGTTGATCCGGTATTCCGGCGTCAGGTCGTACGTCCAGGCTTCCCAGGTCTTGTCTTCCTGACGATTGCCGTTGGTGCCGACGCCGCCCAGCGGCACCAGCGGGCCGTTGGCCGTGGTGCGGGTCAGTTGGGTCAGGTTGAGGTCGATGTCTTTCTTTTCCTGGGTCCAGCGCAGGCCACCGGTGACGCTGAAGTCGTCGGTGAAGTCGTAGGTCAGGTTGCCGAACAACGCATAGCTGTCGGTGGTGTGGTCGAAGTTGAGGTCACGAAAATCGGTGGCGCCGCCGGTCTGGTTCGAGCCGGTGCCGTTGGGTGTCGGGCCGGGCGTGATGATGCGCTGGGCCGAGCTGTCGAGGTCTTCGTGGAAGTAATGCGCACCGGCGAGCCAGCGCAGGGTCTCCTGCTGCGGAGAGGCCAGGCGGATTTCTTGCGAGTACTGGGCGTATTTGTTATCGGAAATCGCCGCGCCGTTCACCTCAAAAGGCGTGTAGTCGGCATCGCTGGTGGACTGACCGCGGATGTAGTCATAAGCGCTGATCGACGTCAGGGTGTAATCACCCAAATTCCAGTTCAGGGTCAGCGACGTGCCGTCGTGATCAAGCTTGGAATCCTCGTTGACGTTCAGCGCGGTGTCGCGCCCGTTGGGTCGTTGATAACCGACGTTGTAGTAACGCCCGACGGCCAGCGAGCCGTTGCTGCCATCGCCTTTGAATTCACGGCTGTGGATCTTCAGCAGGGCATCCAGGTCAGGGTTCAACTGGGCGAGGAATTGCAGGCGTACGGCTTTCTTGTTGACGTCGCCGTAGGTGTTGTCGTCGACGAGGTTCTTCTGGAAACCGTCGCGCTCTTCGGAATACAGCGCCACCCGTGCGGCGAGTTTTTCATCCACCAGCGCGCCGCCGAGGGCACCGCTGACGATGCGTTCGTTCTTGCTGCCGAAGCCGATGGTGCCGAAACCGTCAGTGTCGAAAGTCGGCTTTTTGGAAATGATGTTCACCGCGCCGGCGGTAGTGTTCTTGCCGTACAGCGTGCCTTGCGGACCGCGCAGAATCTCCACGCGTTCCAGGTCGAACAACGGCCCGCCACCGGCAATCGGCGCGTTCAGGTACACGTCATCGGCGTAGATCCCCACCGGGAACACCGTGGCCGCGCCCGTATCACCGGTGCCGAGGCCACGAATGTACCAACGCGGCCGGCCATCACCGTCGGGGTTCTTCGCCGCTACGTTGGGAACGAATGTGGTGATGTCGCCGATATTGCGCACGCCATCGGCTATCAGGCTGGTGCCCTGTACCGCCGACACGGCCACCGGAACCTCTTGCAGGGTTTCTTCCCGGTGTTGAGCGGTGACGGTGACCGTCTTGAGTGAAGGCTCCGTGGTGGTCTTGTCGCTGTCTGCGTCCTTGGATTGCGCCGCCAGCAGCCCCTCGCTGACAGTCCCCCCGGACAGCAGCAAGGTTAACCAGATACTCTTGGTGATTGGATTAAGTTTATGCATGTGAATCTCCCCCGTTAAAGTTTCGCTAATAGGGGTAGAGCAGAGATCGTGCCAGATTATTTTTTAGGGGGTTTAGTTTTGTTAAATCATTGAATTAAAATGATTAAATAGTTTTTTTAAGTTGCTGTTAAAGGCGATTTTTAATAAGTGAGTTAGTTGGATCCAGTCTGACGCTAAGTGCCTGTCGGGGATTCAGCAGAAAGTTGCTTGGCGGGTGTTGCTGGAGCAGCAGGACTGGGGCGGGGGTGTGTTGCTGGGCGAGCAATGCGGTGATGTTGAATACGCCATCGCCGGAACGCCGCCCGCAGCAAGCCGGCTCCTACACGGGGTCGCGGCGCACGCGGATTAACGGTTGGAATCGTGAGACGCCTTCGCGGGCAAGCCTCGCTCCTACAGGGGTTGTGTGTCGGCCACAATAAATTTGAACGACACACAACCCCTGTAGGAGCGAGGCTTGCCCGCGAAGGGGCCCTCACAAACGAAAAAAACCTCAAACCGCCAATCGCGACGTCGAACCAATCACCTTTTCCAGCACGCTGAAATCAATCCACTCGCGCACATCGAACCGGCGTGGAATGAAATCCCAGCGATGCAGGAAATCGGTGAAATCCTGCAACGCTTCAATCGAGCGCGCATCCAGGGTTGTGCGCAAACGCCGATGCGCATCTTCACCATACGCAGCGGCCACCCAGTACTCGCTGGTATTGAGTTCCCGCGCCAAAAAGCGTCGGGTTTCTTCCGGATTGGCCCACGCCCATTGCTCGGTGCGCAGCACGGTGTCGACGATTTTCACGCTGGCATCGAAATGCTCGTGCAGCAGGTGCGTGTCCACGGTCAGGGTCCGTGGCGTACCGTTGTTCGAGCGGATCAACGGGTCAGGGTGCGAGCCGGTATCGACCACCACCTGCAAGCCGAACTCGTTCGCCAGGTGCACGGCGTGCGCACCCTTGAGGAAAATCGCGTCGATGTCGCCGCGCAGCAGTCCGATCAGTTCGTTGTTGCGCTTGCTGAAGCGCGTGACACCGAGGCTGACTTCCGAGCCGAAGACATGCTGTTTTTGATCGTCGCTGTAAGTACCGCCGTAGGGGTAATCCACCAGCTCGACATCGGACACCTCCAGGCCTTCAAGCTTGAGGGCGTTTTCCAGTCCGCGCAGGGCCTGGGCGCGAGTGAAATCGATCTGCACGTTGGCCCATTTCGGCAGGCCGAAGCGGCGGTTCTTCAGGTCGCGAATGCTCTTCACGCCGCTTTCCGCAGTGGTCAGGATCAACTGCACCTCGTCGCTCCAGGACAACCCCAGTACGCGGGTTTGCACGCCGCTGGCGTAGGCCCAGATCGCTGGAATATTGCCGCCGTGACGCACCGAATTTTTCAGGTGATGGTCGTAATGAGCTTCGCGAACTTCCCGTTCACTGGACTCGCGCAAGGACTGGATATTGGTGCCGAACGGCAGAAAGGCTTCCGCCAGGCGTCCGGACTGCACGGCGATGCCAAGCCCGGTGGGCACCGGGCTGTGGGTGTACCAAAGGGTATCGAGTGGTTTGCTCATAAGGGTCTTCAGTTCCAATCCATGAAATCCGGCGGGTTAGCCAGCCAGTGCGGTGGGTGTTGCCAGCAGCGCTTGCAACGGCCGTGGATCGATCCAGTCGCGCACGTCGAAGCTTTTCGGGATGAAGCGCCAGCGATGCAGGAAGTGGGTGAAATCCTGCAACGCGGCGATGGCCTGTTCGTCGAGTTCGGTGCGCAGGCGCAGGTGCGCGTCGTCGCCGTACGCGGCGCTGACCCAGTACTCGCTGCTGTTGGTTTCCCGAGCCAGGTAGCGACGGGTTTCTTCCGGGTGGGTGTGCGCCCATTGTTCGGCGCGCAGCACCGAATCAAGAATGCCGGTGGCCACATCGAAATGCTGGTCCAGCAGGTTCAGGTCCACGGCCAGTGTGCGCGGGGTGCCGTTGTTGCTGCGAATCAGCGGTTCCGGGTGCGAACCGGTGTCGATCACCGTGTGCAGGCCGAACTCGTGGGCCTGCCGGGCGGCACTCGCGCCCTTGAGGAAAATCGCATCGACCTCACCGCGCAGCAGGCCCACCAGTTCCAGATTACGACCCTCGACCCGCTGCGTGCTGACCGGTGTGCCGTTGACGGTTTGCACCTGCGGGTCGCTGAACGTGCCGTCATAACGGAAGTTCACCAATTGCACGTCGCCGACTTGCAGGCCTTCGAGTTTCAGGGCGTTTTCCAGGCCGCGCAGGGCCTGGGCGCGGGTGAAGTCGATCTGCGCGCCGGCCCAGTCCGGTAAGCCGAAACGACGGTCCTTGAGGTCCTTGACGGTTTTGATGCCGCTGTCGGCGCGGGTCAGGATCAGTTGCACTTCATCAGCCCAGGACAGGCCGATGACCCGGGTTTCCCGGCCCTGCGCACGGGCCCAGATTGCCGGGATGTTGCCGCCGTGGCGTACCGAGTTGCGCAAGGTGTGATCGAAGTGAGATTCGCGAACCGCTTTGTCAGTGGACTCGCGCAGCGATTGAACCTCGGTGCCGAGCGCGCCGACGGTGTCTTGCAGCCAGCCTTTTTGCACGGCGATGCCGAGTCCGGTCGGGACCGGGCAGCGGGTGTACCAGAGGGTGTCGAGGGCTTGCGTCATGAATGATTCTCCCGCCGCGCTCAGGCGCTGGCCTTCAAGTGAGTTTGCGGTTGGGCGACTGGGCGCTGATGCACCAGCGGCAGCACTTCCTGCCCGATGCGCAGGGCTTCTTCCAGGTGCGGATTGCCGGCGAGGATGAAGGTCGAGAAACCGGCGTCGCGGTATTCCGACAGGCGTTCGGCGATGTTCTGGTGACTGCCCACCAGGCCCACGGTCGGCCCGGGTTTGGCCTTGGCGAAACCGGCCCACAGGTTCGGGCCAATGATCAGGTCATCAAAGCGATCGATGTTCTGGTGGTAAGCCGTTTGCCGTGCGCCACCGACTGAATCGGAACCGCTGGTAAAGCCTTTGGCGACCACGCTGCTCTTGCCTTCGAGCTTGTCGAACTGGCGGCGCAGATCTTTCCAGGCCTGCTCTTCGGTTTCGCGTGCGAAGAGGTCGACGCGCAGACCGAAGCGCACGCTGCGGCCTTGTTTGTCCGCCAGTTCGCGGACGCGCTCGATGTGCGGCTTGAGCTTGTCGATCGGCTCGGCCCAATTCAGGTAAACGTCGGCATGTTTGGCGGCGACATCCAGCGCGGCATCGGAAAAACCGGAGAAATACACGCCGGGTTTGCGTTCGTTTTGCAAGCCATGGGGCAGGGCGCCGTTCTCCAGTTGGTAGATATCGCCGTCGTAGGAGAAACGTTCGTTCTGCCAAAGACCCTGGATGATGTCGAGGAATTCGCCGGTGCGCTTGTAGCGCAGGTCGTGTTCGAGGAAGTCACCGTTGGCCCGCTGACTGGCCGGGTTGCCGCCGGTGATGATGTTCCACTCCAGGCGGCCGCGACTGAGGTTTTGCAGGATGGCCGCTTGTTGCGCGGCATAGGCCGGCAAGGTCCAGGTGGCCTGGAAGGCGATCAGGAATTTGATCCGGCGGGTTTCCCGGGCCAGGGCTGCTGCGGCAATCCACGGCTCCGGGCCGGTGGGCAGCAGGGCACCTTCGAACCCGGCCAGTTCCGCCGCTTTCGCGACCTGAGCGATGTAGTCGATGTAAGTGAAGTCATCCGGTTCGCCGTTGGGCAAACGCCCCGGTGCGATGTTGCCCGGTCGATAGTCCGGATTGCCACGATTGTGTTTGTCGGTGGCCAGTTGCGGACCATCGGTGCCCAGCGGCAGACGCCAGAAAAATTCAGTGCTCATGGGATGCTCCTGATTCAAGTACGCGTTGCGTCGCGCAGGTGCGAGGACGCCTTGTCAGGGGTGGTTGCAACGGACATGCCATGG
>NZ_JAGYFX010000114.1:0-17985 GCF_019946615.1 Pseudomonas sp. BF-R-01 | reverse complement strand
GAATTAGAGAGACCGAGCCCATGACGCCTTCCACTTATTTCGTTCCCAGCCTGATCGCCCTCGCACTGGCCGGCGCCGCCCTGCCCGCCACGGCCGAAGAGGCGGGTTTTGTCGAAGGGGCCAAGGTCAACCTGAACCTGCGCAACTTCTACATCAACCGCAACTTCACCAACCCGACCAAGGCACAGGGCAAGGCTGAAGAGTGGACGCAAAGTTTCATCCTCGACGCCAAGTCCGGGTTCACTCAAGGCACCGTCGGCTTCGGCATGGATGTGCTGGGGCTGTACTCGGTGAAACTCGACGGCGGTAAAGGCACCGGCGGTACGCAGTTGCTGCCGCTGGACCACGATGGCCGCCCGGCGGACAACTTCGGTCGCACCAACGTGGCGTTCAAGGCCAAGCTGTCGCAGACCGAAGTGAAGGTCGGCGAATGGATGCCGGTGCTGCCGATCCTGCGTTCGGACGATGGGCGCTCGCTGCCACAAACCTTCCGTGGCGGTCAGATCACCTCAAAGGAAATCAACGGCCTGACGCTCTACGGCGGCCAGTTCCGCCAGAACAGCCCGCGTGACGACAGCAGCATGAACGACATGTCGATGACCGGCAAAGCGGCGTTCACCTCCGACCGCTTCAACTTCCAGGGCGGCGAATACCTGTTCAACGAGAAACGCACCCAGATCGGCCTGTGGAACGCCGAACTCAAGGACATCTACAGCCAGCAATACGTCAACCTGATTCACAGCCAACCCATCGGCGACTGGACCCTGGGCGCCAACCTCGGTTTCTTCTATGGCAAAGAAGACGGTAGCGCCCGCGCCGGCGATCTGGACAACAAGACCTGGTCGGGAATGCTTTCCGCCAAGTACGGCGGCAACACTTTCTATGTCGGCCTGCAAAAACTCACCGGCGACAGCGCCTGGATGCGGGTCAACGGCACCAGCGGCGGCACACTGGCCAACGACAGCTACAACTCCAGCTATGACAACGCGCGGGAAAAATCCTGGCAGGTGCGCCACGACTACAACTTCGTTGCGCTCGGCGTACCGGGCCTGACCCTGATGAACCGCTACATCAGCGGCGAAAACGTACACACCGGCACCATCACCGACGGCAAGGAATGGGGCCGCGAGAGTGAACTGGGCTACACCGTACAAAGCGGTGCGCTGAAAGACCTGAACGTCAAATGGCGCAACTCGACCATGCGCCGCGATTACAGCAATAACGAGTTCGACGAGAACCGGTTGATCATCAGCTACCCGATCAGTTTGTTGTAAGCCTCAGCGCCAGCGTTGACTCCTTGGGGGAAACGCTGGCGCTGACCGCTGGTCGCGATGAACTGGCGAATTGCAGAACCGCAGATACAGTCATCAAGGCGTTCAAGTTCTCCAGCCTGATGTAGGAGCCCCCATTTTCTTCCGTTATCTCCGGATGCTGTACGCGAAGCTGCCATGACCACGGAGGTCAGGTATGAGCAAGCGAATAGTTATCGTCGGTGGCGGCGTCGGTGGAACCATGCTGGCCAATCAACTGGTCAACAAGCTGTATCCAGAAATCCTGCGCGGCGAAGTCTCGATTACCCTGCTGTCCAACTCCCCCGATCACTACTACAAACCTGCGTTCATGTACGTGGCGTTCAACCTGTTTTTTCAGGAAGAACTCAAACGCCCGGAACGCTCATTGCTGCGCCCGGAAATCACCTTCAACGTTGAAGAAGTGACGCGTTTTGATTTCCCTGGGCAACGCCTCAAGACCCGCAGCGGCAATGTCTACGATTACGATTTTCTGGTCATCGCCACCGGCTGCGTCCCTGCCCCGGAACGTATCGAAGGTTTGAAAGAAGCTGGCGACCACTTCTATCAATACGACCCGGCCCGGCAACTGGCGCAGAAGCTGAGCACCATCGAAAAAGGCCGGATCTTCATAACCGTGTCCTTCCCGAAAACGCCCAACGTGCCGCATCAATGCGGCATCGCACCCGTCGAAACCACCTTGATGCTTGATGATTATTTGCGGCGTAGAGGTGTGCGAGACCAGGTGGAAATTATCTACACCTACCCGACAACCGCTCAGTTACTGCGCAACTGCCTGTTCCTGCAACGACCGACAGGGGAAATTCTGCCGAGTATTTTCGAGCAGAAAAACATTCGTTTTCAGCGTGGGTTCACCCTGGATCGTGTCGATCCCGACAGCAAAATCGCCTACTCCGCAGAAGGCGACGCGCAGCCTTTCGACATCCTGATGGCAACGCCGCCGATCTGCGCCGTGAATGCTGTGCGCGAATCTGGAGCATCACAAGCGCCCAACGACGAAGGCTGGCTGCCCACCAACCATGAATCCCTGCAAGTCTACGGCCTGGAAAACGTCTACGTGATCGGCGACACCGTCGATCTGCCGGTGAGCAAGGCCGGAGGCGCGTGCCATAACCAGGCACCGGTGATCGCCAACAACATTGCCGCTGAAATCCGCCTTGGTGGTCCCATCGATGTCTACGACGGACGGGTTCAGGCCGTCGCGCAAATGGGCTTCTATGCCGGCATGCCGCTTTGGTACAACTTCAAGCGCGACGTTCAGCCAACTCCACCGACCAAACTCGGTGGCCTGCTCAGACACGGCTTCAATCATGGCCTGTACTGGATGATTGCCCGGGGCATGCTGTGACGGGCTAGGGGAGGAAAATGCAATGACAAACCTGACAGATGAAACCCTCGCCATCGCCACGGCCGACAGGTCGGAGGGACTCGTTGCCTTGATGGCAAAACTGCAGCCGCTGATCGATGGCGGGCGACTGGATAACCTTGTCGATTTGCTCTCGTTGACCTCGGACATGGTCGACCTGCTGGACGTGGCCATGGTGGAAAAACTGGCGCGCTTGTTCGAAAACGCTACGGCGGCCACCTGGACCGTCAGTAACGCCGTGCGCATGGCCCGTGCCGAAGTCGCCGCCGCCCCGGAACCACCGGGGGTCTACGCCTTGATAAAACTGCTGAACGAGCCGGACACGCGCAAAGGTGTGGCGGTTGTCCTGAAAACCCTGAACGTCATCGGAAGACAACTGTAACCGCCAGAGAGGACCACCTCATGAGCGTCAAACTTGATAAGGCAGGGAGCGCCTGCACGCACTGGGACGCCAAGGCGTACCAGCAGTTTTCGCGCCTCAGGCAACGACCGGTGAATGAATTGCTCGGTCGTGTCGAACTCAAATCGCCCCAACGTATTTATGACCTGGGGTGCGGCACCGGCATCGCCACGCAACTGTTGGCCAAGCGTTGGCCTCGCGCGCAGTTGCAGGGTATCGACAGCTCCGGACAAATGCTCGACGAAGCCCGCCTTCTGCCCATCAAGGCGTCATGGAAACAGTGTGACCTGCTCGACTGGCAGCCCGAACAGCCAGCAGACCTGCTGTTCGCCGCCGCCGTTTTGCACTTCATCAAGGATCACCATCAACTGCTGCCGCGACTGCTCAGGCAGCTAAACCCAGGCGGTTGCCTGGCAGCGCACATGCCCGACTGGCGGGATGCGTTGTGGTATCGGTTGGTGCTCGACACGCTGGAAGACGCGGGGGCTTGTGGTCAACCGTTAGGCACGGCGCAACTGCGCGAGGCCATGGCCGCACGAACACTCATGTCGCTGGAAGATTACTACCGCTTGCTCGCCCCGATCACTGACACCCTGGACATCTGGGAGACCGAGCAATTGCAGGTGGTCTGCGGCCAATCGCCGATCTATGACTGGGTCAAGGTCTCGGCGCTGCGACCAGTGATGCAGGGACTCAAGCCCGACGAACAGGCGCGCTTCATCTACCACTACCTGATGCGCGTACACGCGCATTACCCGCCGGAGAGCGACGGGCGAACGCTGTTTCCGTTCAAGCGCATATTCATCGTCGCGACGGTGTAACACATGGCATTGCCTTCGCGGGCAAGCCTCGCTCCTACAGAGGTTGTGATAATCCTGTAGGAGCGAGGCTTGACCGCGAAGGCGTCAATTCATGCACCGCAAATCGCGAACATTATTCCCGGGACTCGACGCCCAACTCGTCCCAAACCGACTCGGCCAAATGAAACGTCGCATTCGCCGCCGGGATGCCGCAGTAGATGGCGCTCTGCATGATCACTTCCTTGATCTCGCCACGGGTCACGCCATTGTTGGCGGCGGCGCGCAGGTGCAACTTGAGTTCACCCTCACGGTTCATGCCGATCAACATGGCGATGGTGATCAGGCTGCGGGTATGGCGCGGCAGGCCAGGTCGGGTCCAGATGTCGCCCCACGCGTGGCGGGTGATCATCTCCTGAAACTCCGAATTGAACTCGGTCAACGCGTTCAGGCTGCGGTCGACATGGGCGTCGCCGAGGACTGCGCGACGGACGTTCATGCCCTCGTCGTAACGTTGTTTCTCGTCCACGGATTTCCCCCTCAATGACCCAGCAAAAAAGCGAGAACGCGCTCACTGAACGCATCGCCCGCCTGTACGTTGGACAGGTGCGCCGCGTAGAACTCGGCGTACTCGGCACCTGCCACATGTTCCTGGATGAAGTGCCCACCGGACGGCGGCGTGACCGCGTCTTCGGTGCCGGCGATCACCAGCAGCGGCACCTTGATCGAGGACAGCTGATCACGGAAATCGGCATCGCGCACGGCAGCGCAATTGGCTGCATAACCTTGCGGCGAAGTGGCCGCGAGCATGTCGGTAATCCGTTTCGCCGCCGCCGGATTGGCCTCGGAAAAGTCCGGGGTAAACCAGCGCGCAATCGATGCATCGCGCAGCGCAACCATCGCCGCCGCGCCGTCACGCAACACGGTTTCGATGCGCGGGTTCCAGATCGACGGGTCGCCGATTTTCGCGGCGGTGTTGCACACCACCAGTTTGTTCAATCGATCACCGGCATTGATACCCAGCCACTGGCCAATCAAGCCGCCCATCGACAAGCCGCAGAAATGCGCCTTCTCAATGTGCAACGCATCCAGCAGCGCCAACACGTCTCGGCCCAGTTGTTCGATGCTGTAGGGCCCCGGCGTGACCAGGGATTTGCCGTGGCCACGGGTATCAAAACGCAGCACCCGGAAATGCTCGGTGAACGCGGCAATTTGCGCGGCCCACATGTGCAGGTCGGTGCCCAGCGAGTTGGACAGCACCAGCACCGGCGCATCGACCGGTCCATCGAGGTGGTAATTCAGTTCGCCCTCGGCGAGTTGTACGAAAGCCACAGCAGTCTCCTTCAGGCAGTTAACGCAGAATGTTCAGCCACCGCTCGCTCGACCCAGGTACGGGCCTGTCCGAGGTAGTGAGCGGGGTCCAGCAGATGATCGAGTTCAGCAGCCGAGAGCTCGGCGGTCACGTGCGGCTCGTCGCCCAGCACCGCGCGCAAATGCCGTTGCTCGGCCACGGCGCGCTTGCAGCACTGCTCCAGTAAATGATGCGCGGTGTCGCGGCCAACCCGTTGCGCGAGAACGATGCTCACCGCTTCGGCCAGCACCAGGCCTTGGGTCAGGTCGAGGTTGCGGGCCATGCGCTCGGCGTCCACTTCCAGTCCGTCTGCCACCAACAATGCTTGCTTGAGGCTGCCGGACACCAGGCAGCAGATCTCCGGCAGGGTTTCCCACTCGGCATGCCACAGGCCGAGGCTGCGCTCGTGCTCTTGCGGCATCGCACTGAACAGGGTCGAGAGCAGACCGGGAACCCGTGTTGCAGCGCCGATCAGCACGGCGGCGCCCACCGGGTTGCGTTTGTGCGGCATGGTCGACGAACCGCCCTTGCCCGGCGCCGAGGGTTCGAACACTTCGCCCGCTTCAGTCTGCATCAACAGGCTGATGTCGCGACCGAGCTTGCCGAGACTGCCGGCGATCAATCCCAGCACCGAACCGAATTCCACCAGGCGGTCGCGTTGGGTGTGCCACGGTTGGTCGGGCAACGTCAGGCGCAGCTCCGTGGCCAGCGCGTCGGCAATCGGCAGCGCTTGCACACCGAGGGCCGCGAGGGTCCCGGAGGCGCCGCCGAATTGCAGCACCAGCAGACGCGGTTTGAGTTCTTGCAGGCGTTGACGGCTGCGGGTGACCGCACCCAGCCAACCGGCGATCTTCATGCCCAAGGTGACCGGTGTTGCGTGCTGCAACCAGGTGCGACCGGCCAGCGGCGTGGCGACATAACGCTGGGCTTGCGTTGAAAGGGTTTCGCCCAATTGCGCCAGATCGCTCTCAATCAGTTCCAGCGCCCGGCGCAATTGCAGCACCAGGCCGGTGTCCATCACGTCCTGGCTGGTGGCGCCCAGATGCACATAGCGCTCGGCGTCGGCATCGGTGGTCGCGATCTGTTTGCCCAACGCCTTCACCAGCGGAATCGCCGAATTACCGGCCGTGGCAATCGCCTCGCCGAGGGCGGCGAAATCGTAATGCCCGGCGCGGCAAGCCGCTTCGATAGGCGCCACCGCCGTCTGCGGAATCAACCCGACATGCGCCTCGGCGCGGGCCAGCGCCGCTTCGAAATCGAGCATGGCCTGAACCCGGCCCTGATCGCAAAACACCTCGCGCATATCGCGCGCAGTGAAATAGGCATCGAACAATTGATTGCCCGGTCGCTGGTTCATAAACAGTCCCTGGAGGCGCGGGCCGCTTGGGCCCGCGGGTGTGGATCAAAGGTCGTTTTCTAGATACTTCGCATGCTTGGGCAGACGCAGGCTGAACAGGAACGCTATCGCCATCATCAACGTCACGTACCAGTAGAAGGAGTTTTCCATGCCGACCGCTTTGAGGCTCAAGGCTACATACTCCGCTGAACCACCGAATATTGCATTCGCCACCGCGTAAGCCAGGCCAACACCCAATGCACGCACCTCAGGCGGGAACATTTCGGCTTTTACCAGACCGCTGATCGAGGTGTAGAAACTGACAATCGCCAGCGCCAGGGTAATGAGAACGAAGGCCAGGAACGGACTGGTGACGCTTTTCAGGCTGAGCAGAATCGGCACGGTGCACAGCGTGCCGAGTGCGCCAAACCACAGCATCGAACTCCGGCGGCCGATCCTGTCCGAGAGCATGCCGAAGATCGGCTGCATGCACATATAAAGGAACAGCGCGCCGGTCATGATGTAGCTGGCGGTCTTGGCATGCATGCCGGCGGTGTTCACCAGGTACTTCTGCATGTACGTGGTGAAGGTGTAGAAAATCAGCGAGCCACCGGCGGTGTAACCGAGCACGGTAATGAACGCGGCCTTATGGTCGCGGAACAGCGCGCGAATGCTGCCGGCGTCCTTGTTTTCGCGCATTTCCTTGCTGGTGGTTTCTTTCAGCGAACGACGCAGGTACAGCGAAACCAATGCCGCCATGGCACCGACCACGAACGGAATCCGCCAGCCGTAGGCACGCAGGTCATCCTCGGTGAGGAACTGTTGCAGCACCACCACCAGCGACACCGCCAGCAACTGCCCGCCGATCAGCGTCACGTACTGGAACGAGGCGAAGAAACCGCGCTGGCCCTTGAGCGCCACTTCGCTCATGTAGGTGGCGGTGGTGCCGTATTCGCCGCCCACCGACAGGCCCTGGAGCAAACGGGCGAACAGCAGCATGATCGGCGCCCAGACCCCGATGTCCTTGTAGGTCGGCAGGCAGGCGATGAGCAACGAACCGAAGCACATCATCAGAATCGATATCAGCATCGAATTCTTGCGCCCGTGCTTGTCCGCGACGCGACCGAAAATCCAGCCGCCAATCGGGCGCATCAGGAACCCGGCGGCAAACACGCCCGCAGTGTTGACCAGCTGCACCGTGGGGTTGTCGGACGGGAAAAAGGCAGGGGCGAAATAGATCGCGCAAAAGGCGTAGACGTAGAAGTCGAACCATTCGACGAGGTTGCCGGACGAGGCGCCGACAATCGCGAAGATCCGTTTGCTGCGCTCTTCGCCGGTGTATAGCGCGGTTGAAGCGATTGGCGTTGTCATTGTTTTTCACTCAATGGGGACAGTGAGAGTCTAGACACACTTTGCAACAGTCCCGTTCCACACAAGCAATACAGATCCCTTGTAGGAGCTGGCTTGCCAGCGATTGCGGTGTGTCAGTGCCATCGATGCTGAATGACACACCGCAATCGCCAGCAAGCTGGCTCCTACAAGGATTTGTGGTGTTTTCAGTAGTCGAAGAACACCGTCTCCGCATCCGTGCCTTGCAGAATCACATTCCACTGATAAACACCGGTCGCATCCTGCTTCGCCAGCAAAGTATTGCGACGCTCGGCCGGCACGCACTCCAACAGCGGGTCGGCGACGTTGGCCGGTTCGCCATCAAAGTAAATCCGCGTCAGCAAGTGCTTCACCAGCCCGCGAGCAAACACCAGCACCACCAGGTGTGGCGCCTGGGTCGAACCTTTCAGGCCTTCCACTGTGCCCGGTTTGATCGTGGTGAAGCGGAAGCGCCCTTCGGCATCCACCGGGATCCGGCCAAAGCCTTCGAAGTTCGGGTCCAGCGGTTTGGCCTGATCGTCTTCGGGGTGGTCGTACTTGCCGGCGGCGTTGGCCTGCCAGACTTCCAGCATCGCGTCGTTGACGATGTCACCGTTGCCGTCGATGACTTGTCCGGTGATCGCCACGCGCTCGCCCAGGGTTTGTTCGACGGTCAGGTTTTCGCGGTTCAGCCAGGTCAGGCCAATGTGGTAATACGGCCCGACGGTGTGGGACGTGGTCGCAGTCAGCGTCATCTTATTTCTCCATCGGCGTGGCGTCGCGGCCGCGCAAGACGATGTCCCAGCGGTAACCGAGGGCATAGGAAGGGATGGTTTTTTCCAGGTCGAAACTGGCGATCAAGCGCTCTTTGGCGCTGGTATCGGGCACGCAGTTGTAGATCGGGTCGTACGCCAGCAACGGGTCGCCGGGGAAATACATCTGCGTGACGAGGCGCGTCAGGATGCTCGGCCCGAACAGCGAAAAATGGATGTGCGCCGGACGCCAGGCATTGTGGTGGTTGCCCCACGGATAAGCGCCGGGCTTGATGGTCTGGAATTGATACCAGCCATCGGCGTCGGTCACGGTGCGGCCGGTGCCGGTGAAGTTCGGGTCCAGCGGCGCGTCGTGCAGGTCACGGGCATGGTTGTAGCGACCGGCGGCGTTGGCCTGCCAGATCTCCACCAGAATCCCCGGCACCGGCAGACCGTTTTCATCCAGCACGCGGCCGTGAATGATGATGCGCTCGCCCAGCGGCTCGCCCTTGTGCTGGGCCGTCAGGTCATTGTCCTTCTCGTTGACGCGTTCGGCGCCGATGGTCGGACCGGTAATTTCCGACAACGAATGAGGCAAAAACACCAACGGCTTCGACGGTGAGCGACGGTTGGTGGATTGATACGTCGGGTGCAGGTACTCCGGCTGGGTGCCTTCCTGCGGGCGACGGTAACCAGGCTTGTCAGTCATTTCGCTTTCCTCAGTTCTTATTGTCACTGCTGTGGGTCAGACCCGTTCGATGGCCAAGGCCAGACCCTGGCCAACGCCGACGCACATGGTCGCCAGACCTTTCTTGCCACCGTTTTTTTCCAGCTGATGCAACGCCGTCAACACCAGGCGCGCACCGCTCATGCCCAACGGATGGCCCAAGGCAATGGCGCCACCGTTCGGGTTGACCTGCGCCGCGTCGTCCGCCAGGCCCAGTTCACGCAACACCGCCAAGCCTTGGCTGGCGAAGGCTTCGTTGAGTTCGATCACATCAAAGTCGCTGACTGCCAGGCCGAGGCGTTCGGTCAGTTTGCGCACTGCCGGCACCGGGCCAATGCCCATGACACGTGGTGCGACACCGGCGCTGGACATGCCCAGCACTTTGGCGCGAGCGGTCAAACCGTGTTTCTTCACGGCTTCGGCCGAGGCCAGAATCAGTGCGGCCGCGCCGTCGTTCACACCCGACGCATTGCCGGCGGTGACGGTTTTGTCGGGACCGTTGACCGGTTTCAGTTTGGCCAGGGTTTCCAGCGTAGTGTCGGCGCGAGGATGTTCGTCCTGGCTGACGACGGTTTCACCCTTCTTGTGGGCAATCCGCACTTCAACGATTTCTTCCGCGAAAAATCCTGCAGCTTGCGCGGCGGCAGTCCGCTGCTGACTGCGCAGGGCGAACGCGTCCTGATCCTCGCGGGACACTTCGTAATCGTCCGCCACGTTGTCGGCGGTCTGCGGCATCGCATCGACACCGTATTGCGCTTTCATCAACGGGTTGATGAAACGCCAGCCGATGGTGGTGTCTTCCAGCTTCATGTTGCGCGAGAACGCCGCATCGGCCTTGCCCATCACGAACGGTGCGCGGGACATCGACTCGACGCCGCCGGCAATCGCCAGTTCCATTTCACCGCTGGCGATGGCGCGGAACGCGGTACCGATGGCATCCATGCCCGAAGCGCAGAGGCGATTGAGGGTCACGCCCGGAATGGTTTCCGGCAGGCCCGCCAACAGCAGCGCCATGCGCGCCACGTTGCGATTGTCTTCACCGGCCTGGTTGGCGCAGCCGAGGAACACCTCGTCCACGGCGTTCCAGTCCACCGACGGGTTGCGCTCCATCAATGCCTTGATCGGCACGGCGGCCAGGTCGTCGGCGCGAACCGCCGACAGGCCACCGCCGAAACGGCCGATGGGGGTGCGAATCGCGTCGCAGATATAAACGTCACGCATCACGCTTCTCCGGGTGCTTGGCCGTGGGCGGCGGCGGTGCGGGCTTCCAGATCCCTGAGCGCCTTGAGTTCAACCTCGGTCGGCTCGGCGGTGTGTTCAACAGTGTCGGCGAAACGAATCGCCCAACCGGTGGCCGCAACCACTTGCTCGCGGGTCACGCCAGGGTGCAACGCCGTGACCACGAATTCATGGGTGCCCGCTTCCGGTTCCATGATGCACAGGTCGGTAATGATGCCGACCGGACCAGCGCCCGGCAGACCCAGACGCTTGCGCGAATCGCCGCCCTCGCCATGGCCGACCGAGGTGATGAAGTCGAGCTTGTCGACGAAGGAACGCGACGACTGTTTAAGGATGATCAACACGCTTTTGGCCGAACCGGCGATTTCCGGCGCGCCACCGGCGCCCGGCAGACGGACTTTCGGTGCGTGATAATCGCCGACCACCGTGGTGTTGATGTTGCCGAAGCGGTCCACTTGCGCGGCGCCGAGAAAACCGACGTCGATGCGCCCGCCCTGCAACCAGTAGCGAAAAATCTCACCGGTCGGGACGACGGTGTCAGCGGTTTCCGCCAGTTCACCGTCACCAATCGACAGCGGCAATACACTCGGCTTGGCACCGATCGGACCCGATTCATAGATCAGGACTACGTCGGGCGAGGACGTCAGCCGCGCCAGGTTGGCCGCTTTCGACGGCAGGCCGATGCCGACGAAGCACACCGAACCGTTCTTCAGTCGGCGAGCGGCGGCAACGGTCATCATTTCATTGGTGGTGTAAGTCATTACTTCGCCTCCGAAGCAGCGGCCAGCTTGGCCTGGAACTCGCTGAAGTCAGCGCAGCCATGGATGTACTCGTTGATCCACGCGGTGAAGGTGTCACGGTCGCGGGCAATCGGGTCCCAGGCCTGATAGAAACGGTTGTCACGCTCGTTGTAGCCGTGGGCGTAAGACGGATGCGCACCGCCGGGAACATGGCAGACAGCGCTCAACGCCCAGGTCGGCAGCACGCAGGAGTTCATCGGTGCGTTGAGGTCGTCGACGATTTCTTCGACGGTGACGATGCAACGCTTGGCGGCCAGTGCGGCTTCTTTTTGCACACCGAGGATGCCCCAGAGCAGCACGTTGCCTTTACGGTCGGCTTTCTGCGCGTGGATCACGGTGATGTCCGGGCGCACCGAAGGCACGGCGGCCAACACTTCGCCGGTGAACGGGCAGGTAACGGATTTGATCAGCGGGTTGACCTTCGGCAGGTCGGAACCGGCGTAGGCACGCAGCACCGCGAACGGCAGGCCGGAGGCACCAGCGACGTAGGCGTTCGCCAGGTCGGCGTGGCTGTGTTCTTCGATTTCCAGCGGGTGCGGCCACTGCTTCTCGACCGCATCACGCAGACGGTGCAGCGAACCCACGCCCGGGTTGCCGCCCCAGGAGAAAATCAGCTTGCGAGCACAACCGGCGCCGATCAACTGGTCGTAGATCAGGTCAGGCGTCATCCGTACCAGCGTCAGATCTTTCTTGCCCTGACGAATGATTTCATGACCCGCCGCCGTAGGGATCAGGTGAGTGAAGCCTTCGAGCGCAACGGTATCGCCGTCGTTAACGAATTGCTTCACCGCGTCGTGCAGCGAAAGGATTTCAGCCATGGGGCAGGCTCCCGTTTTGTTATGAACCGACAGTGGTAGAAAAAGGCGCGATGCGCGCGCCGGAATGACTAGAGAGTAAGCCCCTGAAAAACGCCAAACAATCCGATAATCGACTGAGTGTTCGTTTATCGAACAGATTGTTGTTTGGCTACCAATCCCAAAAAGCTTCGCGGGCAAGCCTCGCTCCTACGGGTAATCACTGAACCTGTAGGAGCGAGGCTTGCCCGCGAAGAGGCCATCAAACCCACTGAAGATCCTGAAACCTGGACTCAGGTCGCATCCGCATGGCTGACCATGCCCTTGATCACCACCGCCGTAGTCGCCAACGCCGCCGGAATCACCAGCGCCGTCAGCACTTGTTCAAAGTTCCAGCCCAACCCCAGCAACGTCGCGCCCATCCACGCCCCGAGGATCGCGCCAAAGCGACCAATCCCGAGCATCCACGACACGCCCGTCGCCCGCCCTTGAGTCGGATAAAACCGCGCCGCCAAAGAAGGCATCGCCGATTGCGCGCCGTTGACACACATCCCCGCCACCAGTACCAGGGTTGCCAACAGCGTGATGTTGCCCAGGCTCTGCCCTACCGCGTAGGCAAACACCCCGGCCAGCAAGTAGAAAGTGCCGATGACTTTGTGCGGATTGAACCGGTCCATCGCCCAGCCTACGCCCACGGCGCTCAACACACCGCCGAACTGGAACAGCGCGCCGATGAACGCCGCTTGCTCCATGCTCGCGCCACTGTCACGCATCAGCGTCGGCAGCCAACTGGTCAGCAGGTAAACGATCACCAGGCCCATGAAGTAGGTCAGCCACAACAACAAGGTGCCGGTGCTGTAAGTGCCGGAGAAGATCACCGCAAACACGTTGCGCGCCTTCACGGTTTTCTGTTCCGGCACACTGAAGCTGGATGCCTGAGCGACAACGCTCGGATCGATCGGCGCCAGCGCCTTGCGTACCTTGTCGGTGCCGCGATTGCGCACAACCAGGTAACGCGCCGATTCCGGCAGCCAGAGCAGCAAAACGACGGTGAGGATCAGCGGCAGAATTCCGCCGATCAGCAACAGGCTGTGCCAGCCGAACGCCGGAATCAGCTTGGCCGAAATAAACCCGCCACCGGCCATGCCGAGGTTGAAGCCGCAGAACATGCTGGTCACCAGCAGGGATTTTTTGCGCTCCGGGGTGTATTCCGACAGCAACGTCGTGGCGTTCGGCATACCGGCACCGAGGCCCAGGCCGGTCAGGAAGCGCAGCACCAGCAATTGATCGACATTGGTGCTGTAAGCCGACGCCAGGCTGAAGGCGCCGAACAACAACACGGCGCCCACCAGTACGACTTTTCGCCCAAAGCGGTCAGCCAACGGGCCGGAACCCAGTGCGCCGAAGACCATACCGATCAACGCCGCACTCATCACCGGGCCGAGGCTGGCGCGATCGATGCCCCAGTCCTGGGACAGTGCTGGCGCGATGAAGCCCATGGCCGCGGTGTCGAGGCCATCGAGGAAGACAATCAGGAAACACAGGATCACCACTCGCCACTGGTAGCGCGAAATGGGTTGAGCATTGATGAAGGACTGCACGTCGAGGCAGTTTCCTACAGCAGACTGAGGCTGGTTCATTATTTTTATTCCACGCAAGAACGCAGTCGGACAGGTGCCAGCCTAGGCTGGCGCTGCCGCGACATTAGTGATCCTGGGGAAAGTGCGTCAATTCGTTAAACGCGAGTCTGGGCGATTACCGAACAGCTTAGGCAAACAACTGGGCGCTGAGGTTGCGGCTGGCCGCCAGCAGACCCGGCAGGAACCGTTGCTCCAGCTCGTTGCGGCTGACCCGGCCGGCGTGCGTGCTGACGTTGAGCGCCGCCACCACTTGCCCGGAAGCGTCGTACACCGGAACGGCAATTGAGCGCAGGCCTTGTTCCAGTTCCTGATCGACGATGCACCAGCCTTGTTGCCGTACTTCCTGCAGACACTCGAGCAGCGCTTCGGGGGTATGCAGAGTGCGACTGGTCTTGGCTTGCAGGTCGGCATGGTCGAGGTATTCGCGCAGCGACGTGTCGTCCAGTGCCGCGAGAAGAATCCTGCCCATGGAGGTGCAATAGGCGGGCAGGCGTCCGCCCACCGACAGGTCCACCGAGATCAGACGCTGAGTGGTCGCCGAGCGGGCGATGTACAAAATGTCGTCGCCTTCCAGCGTGGCCATGTTGCAGGCCTCATGAAGTTGCTCGCTCATGCGGTCGAGGTAAGGCTGGGCCGACACCGCCAACGGGGTCGAGGACAGATAGGCGTGGCCGAGGGTCAGCACTTTGGGCAGCAGCGAATAGGTGCGACCGTCGGTGGTGGCGTAGCCGAGTTTGATCAGGGTGTGCAGGCAACGTCGCACAGCGGCGCGGGGAATTTCCGTGCGGTGACTGATCTGGGCGATGGTCAAATGCCGTTTGCGCTCCTGGAACGCTTGCACCACGGCCAGGCCACGGGCCAGGGACGTCATGAAATCCGGGTCGCCGGTCAGGGCCTGGATCCGCTTGGCGGGCGACGCGACTATCGGCGGCGCTACTGAAGCGAAGGAATTGCGCATTTGCTCGTTCATATCAGGTCCTTTTCCCACACGGATCGGCGAAGGCTATTACATGCGGCCCCGGGTTCGGCGCACAAGCCACAGGCAGCCAAGATCGGGCGATTATCGAACGGCCGACCGATAATCGCAATCGGCCCTATGGACGCGACAGACGCTGTGCAGGTTTCGGCTCGCCCTCTATTACATGTTTTACCTTTGCTTGAACCCGCCGTTAAAGCACCCCATATAAGCTTTAACTTGTTCGGCTTAATGACGCCAGAAAGACATCACTGCTAAGTGACCACAAAACTTTCAAGTAACAAAACAATCACACATTGCCATTCATTTTTAACTCCTTGGCGATAGTGTTCTGCAAATCGACCGCTATAATGCAATTCAGTGACCCCTCGGTTTTTACTTGCCGATTGCGTCACCCGGCAGCACGATGTTCCATCGCGGCTGCCCGCAGCAAGTGCCTGTCGTTCATTTCATATGCTCCGCCAGCGCGCTCGCTGAAACAGGAAACTGATGCTACGTCAGCCGTTTTGCTCTGGTGCCGTGGCCGCCTGCAACATGGAAGTATTGATTGCCGTGTCGTAAAACGATGCCTTTGCGGGCATTGTCCTTTCGGCGAGCGTGGTCAATGCATTTGCTGCAGCGCGATTTACCAGAATTAATCTCAACCCATACAGGTAGCACTGTGACGAAAGACGAACTGCGCGCGGAACTTGAGCGCCAGGAACAACGTTACAAGGAAGTTTACGGCGGGGAAGTCACCACCTACGCCGCTCAGCCCGAACCGGAACGCAAACCCTGGCGTAAACGCGCCACCGTTCAGGATCAGGCTTTTTCCCAGGAATTGCAGAAGATGGAAAAGGAACTCAAAGCCGAAGAGCCATGATTGCTCCGGCCTGATTCCTTTCAAGGGCCCGCGCCTGCCCCCGTTAAAAGCGGGAAGCAATGATGTTGCCATTCGCGCCCGCTACGAGCGGGCAGCGGCCTCCTCATCCATCTGATGAGGCAAATGGCTCATGTCTGGCCCTCTTCTCAGATATTTCACACAAGCGTTCAAGCCTCTCGCCTACAGGAGAGAAACCCTTGTGCCTGCGGGCTTTCCAAAGAAATTCAACGACTTGCAAAACCCGGTAAAAACCCGGCGCCTGGGCTATTTCCGCAAACTAATTCGTTGAAGAATGTTACCGATGAGCAGCTAGTGCATCGATTAGCAGTCTTTTCTGGCATAATCGCGCCCCCTTATGACCGGGTCAGAAAACCTTCATGATCGATTTATTCAGCGGACTGGATGCTTGGGTGCTTGTGAGCCTCTTGCTCGCCCTCGCCTTTGTCCTCGCCTTCGAGTTCATCAACGGCTTTCATGACACTGCAAACGCGGTGGCCACTGTTATCTACACCAAAGCCATGCCGCCTCATCTGGCCGTGTTCTTTTCCGGTGTGTTCAACTTTCTTGGCGTGCTGCTGGGCGGTGTCGGCGTGGCGTATGCCATCGTCCACCTGCTGCCGGTAGAACTGCTGATCAATGTGAACACCGGTCACGGGCTGGCCATGGTGTTCTCGTTGCTCGCCGCCGCCATCACCTGGAACCTGGGCACCTGGTACTTCGGTATCCCGGCCTCCAGCTCCCACACGCTGATCGGTTCGATCCTCGGGGTCGGCCTGGCCAACGCCCTGATCAACGACATTCCGTTGGCCGATGGCGTGAACTGGCAGAAGGCGATCGATATCGGTGCCTCCCTGGTGTTCTCGCCAATGGCCGGCTTCCTGGTCGCCGCGCTGATTCTGATCGGCCTTAAATGGTGGCGTCCGCTGTCGAAGATGCACAAGACGCCGGAACAGCGCCGCAAGATCGACGACAAGAAGCATCCGCCGTTCTGGAACCGCCTGGTGCTGGTGATCTCGGCCATGGCCGTGAGCTTCGTGCACGGTTCCAACGATGGTCAGAAAGGTATCGGCCTGATCATGCTGGTGCTGATCGGTATCGTGCCGGCGCAGTTCGTGCTCGATCTGGGCAGCACCACGTACCAGATCGAACGGACTCGCGATGCGACCCTGCACCTGAGCCAGTTCTACAAACGCAATGCCGATACGCTGGGCGAGTTCCTGGCACTGGGCAAAAGCGTGGAAGGCGATCTGCCGGAGAAATTCCGTTGCAACCCGAAACAGACCGAACCGACCATTTCCGCCCTGCTCGACACCCTTAAAGGTGTGGCCGATTACCACTCGTTGTCGGCGGAAAGCCGCATCGAAGTGCGTCGCTACCTGCTCTGCCTGGACGACACGGCCAAGAAAGTCAGCAAACTGCCAAGCCTCGCGGCCCGTGAAAAGGCTGACCTGGACAAACTGCGCAAAGACCTGACCACCACCACCGAATACGCTCCGTTCTGGGTAATCCTGGCGGTCGCACTGGCGCTGGGCCTGGGTACCATGGTCGGCTGGAAACGCGTGGTACTGACCATCGGCGAGAAGATCGGCAAGCAAGGCATGACTTACTCCCAGGGCATGTCGGCGCAGATCACGACGGCGAGTCTGATCGGCATGGCCAACATCTTCAGCCTGCCGGTGTCCACCACCCACGTTCTGTCTTCGGGCGTGGCCGGCACCATGGTCGCCAACAAAAGCGGCCTGCAGGGCGGCACCGTCAAAACCATCCTGCTGGCTTGGGTCCTGACCCTGCCGGCAACCGTGGGCCTGTCGGCCGGCCTGTTCTGGCTGGCGTCGAAGGCACTGGCCAGCTGATACATCGCTGCAACGAAAAAGGCGCGTTCCGTGAGGTTCGCGCCTTTTTTTTATCGCTGCGTTTTAGTGAACTTCACGAAGCACGCGAGCTGGGGGGGCGGTGTTGGATGGGGTGCATATCCGTTTCTGCGGTGATGGCGGCTATGGGTTTCGCCCTTACGGCGAGTCACTTGGAAGAGCCCCAAGTAACCAAGGGCTCTTGCCCCTTTCGTTCGGCCCTTCGCTAAGGCTCAGGGTCCCCTCGCTCCGGTCCTGCTCCGTGGGCCCGCCGCCATCGGCCATCCATGACCGGGGGCGGCTAACCCGGCATCCATGCCGGGTTGCCCACTGCGCAGAACCTCCACTCGGCCTCTCGAGGGGGCGCTCAGATCAAAAGCTGAAGGCGAGCTAACGCTCGGCCTGATGAGTGGTGAA
>NZ_JAGYFX010000113.1:0-18023 GCF_019946615.1 Pseudomonas sp. BF-R-01 | reverse complement strand
TTGCTGGCGATGGCGGTGTGTCAGACGGCATCAATGCTGATTGATACACCGCCATCGCCAGCAAGCCGGCTCCTACAGGGGGCCGTGTCAGGCGAGTGAATCGCTGCGGCGTGCGGCCACCGGTTCGGCGTCGTTCAGGGCGGCGATGCGCGCGGCAGATTCGCTGTCCACCAGGTGCAACGACTTGCCACGCGTCTCACGGGTCAGGCCGACCGCGATGATGGAGATCAGCGACGCGCCGACCAGGTAAAACGCAATCGGTGTCGAGCTGTGGTACTTGTTGAGCAAGGTGATCGCAATCAGCGGGGCGAGGGAGCCGGCGAAGATCGGCGCCACCTGATAGCACAGGGACAACGCGGTGTAGCGCACGTGGGTCGGGAACATTTCCGCCATCAGCGCCGAGTAGGGCGCGTAGGTCATCGACTCGATGGCCAGGCCCAGGGTGATGGCCGCCATGATCAGCCAGTTGTTGCCGGTGTCCATCATCGGGAAGCCGATGAAACCCCAGAA
The DNA here is from genome assembly GCF_019946615.1 of Pseudomonas sp. BF-R-01. NCBI lineage: Bacteria > Pseudomonadati > Pseudomonadota > Gammaproteobacteria > Pseudomonadales > Pseudomonadaceae > Pseudomonas > Pseudomonas sp. BF-R-01. The sequence goes on along the minus strand of NZ_JAGYFX010000113.1, from coordinate 17,513 downwards.
CGCCGTGAGGATCGCGCCGGTCAGGTACACCGGTTTGCGCCCGACCAGGTCAGACAGATAACCCATCAACGGAATCATGAAGAAATGCAGCAGGTGCGCGCCGAACATCAGCAGCAGAATCTCGGACGTGTCCTTGTGCACCACCAGTTTCAGATAGGTAATCGAGAACGTCACTACGGTGTAGTAGAGGATGTTTTCGGCAAACCGCGCGCCAATACCGACCAGCACCGAGCGCCAGTGATGACGCAGCACTTCGACCACGCCCAGTTGCTGTTGCTTGGTCTGCGCCTGACGGGCCTGGGCTTCCTTGAAAATCGGCGCGTCATCGACGCTGGTGCGAATCCAGTAGCCGATCAGTACCACGAAGGCCGAGAACCAGAACGCCACGCGCCAGCCCCAGGCGAGGAATTGCTCCTCCGACAGGTTCGACGACAACAGCAGCAGCGCAACCGTCGCCACCAGGTTGCCGGCCGGCACACCGGCTTGCGGCCAACTGGCCCAGAAACCTCGGCGATTGTCCGGGCAATGCTCGGACACCAGCAGAATTGCACCGCCCCATTCGCCGCCAAACGCGAAACCCTGGATCAGCCGCAGCAGCACCAGCAACACTGGTGCGGCATAGCCGATCTGGTTGAAACCGGGCAGGCAACCCATCAAGAAGGTGGTGATACCGACCACCACCAGGCTCAGTTGCAGCAGGCGCTTGCGGCCGTACTTGTCGCCGTAGTGACCGAACACCAGGCCACCCAACGGGCGGGCGAGAAAGCCCACGGCGTACAGGGCGAAGGCGGCGATGATGCCGTCGATGGGACTGTCGGTCTGGCGGAAAAACAACTGGCCGAAGACCAGTGCCGACGCGGTGCCATAAAGGAAGAATTCATACCATTCGGCGACTGTGCCGGCCATGGCGGCGGCCACGACGCGCTTGAGTCCCGAAGGTGTGGTTGCGCGGTGAGTGTGTTGAGCGTTGGGCATGCTGGCGTTTCCTGTAGGGGCGCAAAAACAGGTAGCCGGGCCGGGGCCGCAAAGCCCCGCCCGGCAATCACTCAGAGACCGACATCCGGCAAGTGCGGACGGTTGGCCAGGGCCTTGGCCATGATCTGCTCGACGAAGACCCGATCTTCTTCCGGCAGGGCCAGGCGTGGCGGACGGGTCAGCGCACTGCCGCGACCGGCGATGGCTTCGCACAGCTTGATGCACTGCACCAGGTCGGCGCGGGCGTCGAGGTGCAGGATCGGCATCAGCCATTCGTAGATCGGCATGGCTTCGGCATAACGTCCGGCCTTGGCCAGGCGGAAGATGGTTTCGCCTTCTTTCGGGAACACGTTGGACATGCCCGACACCCAGCCTTCAGCGCCCACGGCGAGGCTTTCGAGCACCACATCGTCGAGGCCGGCGAACAGCACAAAACGGTCACCCACTTCGTTGCGGATGTCGATGAAGCGGCGGGTGTCGCCAGAGGAATCCTTGAAGCACACCACGTTGTCGCAGTCGGCCAGGGCAATCAGGATGTCCGGGGTCACGTCGTTTTTGTAGATCGGCGGGTTGTTGTAGACCATCAACGGCACGTCGGCGTTTTTCGCCACGTAGCGGTAATGCTCGGCCGTTTCGAACGGCTTGGAGCCGTAGACCAGCGCCGGCATCAGCATCACGCCATCGACACCGACCTTGCGCACGGCGTTGGCGACCTTGGCCGCTTGCACACTGGTGAATTCGGCCACACCGCAAATCACGGGCACACGGCCGCGCGAGGCATCGACCGCGACTTCGGTCACGGCGATTTTTTCTTCAGCGGTCAGCGAAGTGTTCTCGCCTACCGAGCCGCACACCACCAGGCCCGACACGCCGTCGCGGATCACGTTGGAAATCACCTGATGGGTTTTATCCAGGTTGATCGAGAAGTCATCGTTGAATTGAGTGGTCACCGCGGGGAAGACGCCACTCCAGTTAATTCGCTTGCTCATTGTTGCCTCCGGGTTGTTTATTGTATTTCGTATACGATATTTAAAATGAAAAAATTCGGCTAGTGCTTTTTTCAGGTTTGTGGGGTTTTTGTCAGCCGTCGGTCGGGGTGGTCAGTGCTTCAGAGTGTTCAGGCACCGGGCCAGGTGTCTGACAGCCGATAGCCTTGTGGCCACGGATCGTTCGGATCGAGCAGCAATTGATGGGTGCCGGTAATCCAGGCCCGGCCGGAAATGCAGGGGTAGATAGCGGGGCGTCCGGCCACTTCGGTCAGTGAGTCAATCCGACAGTGGAATTCGGAGCCGATGATCGAGCGACCGATAAAGCGCTCGCCGACGCGCATCAAACCCTTGGCGTGCAACACCGCCATGCGCGCCGAGCAACCCGTGCCGGTCGGCGAGCGGTCGATCTTGCCCGGTTGAATCACCACCGCGTTGGCGCCGGTGGCGATGCCGTTTTCGTGGACGACGGGCGCGGCGATCTGGCAAAAGGAAATGTGCGACCACTCAGGGTTCAACGGATGCACAAAGCCCAATTGCTCGTTGGCGGCACGGGTGATTTTCAGCCCGACCGCCACCAGGTCGGCGGCTTCATCGGGACGGATTGAAAAGCCCAGTTCCCGGGCATCGGCGATCACAAAGCTGTCACCGCCATAGGCGGTATCGACCTTGAGGGAGCCGACACCTTCCACTTCGATCCACGCGTCGAGGCGATCGGCGAAGGACGGCACGTTTTTGATTTCCACCCGTTCGACCTTGCCGTCACGGCAATCGGCTACGGCTTCGATCAGGCCGCCGGGGGCTTCGAGCACCAGCCGGGTTTGCGGTTCGGTCATTGGCACGATACCGGTGTCGAGCAACACGGTGGCCACGCACAAAGAATTGGAGCCGGACATCGGCGGGGTATCCGCCGGTTCCATGATGATCCAGGCCATGTGCGCCCGCGGGTCCTTGGCCGGCACCAGCAGGTTGACGTGGCGGAACACCCCGCCACGCGGCTCGTTGAGCACGAAGTTGCGCAGGGTTTCATCCCTGGCGATCCAGCGTGATTGTTCCCAGACTGTGGCACCGGGCGGTGGTGCGACGCCGCCGACAATCACGTCGCCGACTTCGCCTTCGGCGTGGCAGCTGACTACATGAATCACTTTCGATGAGCGCATGGTTTGCTCCTTGTTTTGTCTGTTCGGGCCCCTTCGCGGGCAAGCCCGCTCCCACAGTGATTGCGTACTCCCTGTGGGAGCGGGCTTGCTCGCGAAGGGGCCATCCGTTATTTCACCGACTTCAAAAACGCCGCGGTCTCGGCATGCACCGGATTACCGATCACCTGATCCGGCGAACCAATCTCATGCACCAGGCCGTTGCGAAAGAACGCCACGCGGTCGGACACGTCACGGGCGAAGCGGATCTCGTGCGTCACCAGCACCATGGTCATGCCGTCTTCGGCGAGCATGCGCATGGTGTCCAGCACTTCGCCGACCAGCTGTGGATCGAGGGCCGAGGTGGCTTCGTCGAACAGCATGTAGTCCGGTGACATGGCCAGGGCGCGGGCAATGGCCATGCGTTGTTGCTGGCCGCCCGAGAGCTTGCCGGGGAACACTTTGAGCTTGTCACCCAGGCCGACGTGAGTCAGTTGCTGCACGGCCAGCGCCTCGGCTTCGGCCTTGCTTTTGCCCAGGACCTTGCGCGGTGCGAGCATCACGTTTTCCAGCACGGTCAGGTGCGGGAAGGCGTTCCATTGCTGGAACACGATGCCGATTTTCTGCCGCAGGTGATTGAGGTCGGTTGCGCGGTGATGCACCTCGACGCCATCCACGCGGATGTTGCCCTTCTGGATCGGTTCCAGGCCATTGATGCACATCAGCAGGGTCGATTTTCCCGAGCCGGAGCCGCCGATGATGGACACCACTTCGCCCTTGTTTACGGTCAGGCTGACACCCTTGACCACATCAAGGTCGCCGAAGGATTTGTGTACGTTGTCGATCTCAATCATTTTCTTGCCACCTTCTTTCCAGACGAGCGCCGAGGCGTGCGACCACCAGGCTCATGACGTAGTAGATAAGGCCCGCGATGCACAGCACCAGCAGCGGTTCCTGAATGCGGGTCACGATGGTTTGCGAGGCGCGGAGCAGTTCGACGATGCCGATCCACATCACCAGCGCGGTGTCTTTCATCACCCCCAGCACCAGGTTCAGCCAGCCGGGGAAGGCCACCCGCGAGGCCATCGGCAGAACGATCCAGCGTAGGTCCTGGAAGAAACTCAGGCCCAGCGAACGGCTGGCCCGGCGCAGGGTCAGCGGTACCGACAGCACGCCGCCGCGCACGATCTCGGTGAAGTACGCGGCGGCGTAAACCCCGAGCACGATGCAGCCCACGCTGAAAGCACTGATGTTCAGGCCGACGATGCTCTTGAGCGAGTTGAACAGCACGAACTGGATCAGCAGCGGCACGCTGCGAAACACGTCCAGCACCCATGCCAGTGGCAGGCTGGCCCGTGGCAACAGCGCACGCAGCAGGCCGAACACCAGCCCGGCGAACGTGCCGAGCAGGATCGCCCAGCAAGTCAGTTGCAGCGTGATCCAGGCGCCGTTAAGCAGGAACAGCAGGTCGTTCCAGGAAAAACCGGTGGAAAACATAGTCACGTCCTCAGTAACGGAACAGCCGCCAGGCCATCAGCCGGGCCGTCGCGACGATCGCCTTGGCAATCAGGTAATACAGCACCGCGGCGATGGTGAAATATTCGAAGGTGCGGAACGTCTTGACGTTGTAGTCCTGGGTCACGCCGGTGAGGTCGTTGTTGAGCCCGACAATCACCCCCAGCGACGTCATCAACACCGCCCAGACCATCTGGTTGCTCAACGGGTAGAACACGATCCGCAACAGTTGCGGGACGATGATCATCCGGTAGGCCTGGAAGGCACTCATGCCCAGCGAGCGCGCGGCCCGCACCTGCGTGCCGGGCACCGCCTTGAGCCCGCCGCGGAAGTTTTCCGCGAGATAGCCGGCATTGTTGAAGGTGATCCCGGCCAACAGCGCGAGCCAGGAGCTGACGTGCAGGCCCATTGAGCCGAGGCCGAAGTACAGGATGTAGATCTGGAACAGCGACGGGGTATTACGGGCAATCGACACCCAGCCGTTGCCGATACCGCGCAGCAGCGGGTGTCTGGTTTCGCGCATGACAGTCAGGGCCAGAGCGATCAGTACGCCGAAAATCATCGACAGCGCGGCGGTCTCGAACGTGACCCAGGCACCGGCGAGCATGTCCGGCAAGGCGCGCAGGGTGGCGCGCCATTGGAAGGTGTAATCAAACATGCGCGAGGCTCTCCATCAGCAAGGCAGGTTGCAACCAGCTCGGCAGTCGCCCGCTGGCGCTGGCAGTGCAAGCGGCGTCAACGCACTCGGCGAGGCTGGCGAAGTGCACTTTTCGCCCCACCAGACCGGGTGCGTAATGGGCGTATTTGCCCGAGTTGGTCATTAAGGTTGTGGCGGCTGGCGGGATCACCGGCTCGCCGAGCATGCACCAGCAGGTGTCCGTCACCAGGGTGGCGCCGAAGGCTTCAATGACGCCGATGTGTCCGGCGTCACGCGCCTGTTCCAGCACCGCACGACCGCACGTGATGGCGAGCACCACCTCGGGATGTTTGTGCCGGCCGTGACACAGCCGTGCGAGTCGGGCGAACTCGCTCAGCGAGAAGTGCGGGTTACCCAGCGAGACCACCTCCACGCGGTTGTCACGGGCACTGTTGAGCTCGCGCCAACTGCCCAGCAGGTCCGCCAGGCGGATTGTTTCCACAGGTATCGGGACGTCGGCTTCCAGTGCTTGTGCAGGGTCGAGTGCTTCGGGTGTGACCCCGGCGATATGAAACAACGGCGCGGCTGACGTGGTGGCGAACGCCGCACCGAAGGCTTTCAGGTCGTCGAGGTCTGGCTGGTGCTGTTCCAGCCCGAACACCAGCGGGATCCGGCTGCCCGCGAGGGCACCGATGTGGTAGCCGAGCAAGGGGTAAAACGCATCGTCGAGTTCGTCCAGGTCCGGTAATTCAACGCGCAGGCGGGCTTTGCGTGGCGCCTCCAGATGACAACCGATCAGGGGCGCGCGGCCGGTCAGGGCGATGCAGATATCCAGGTAATCCGGGTACTTCAATGTGCGCGCACCGAGCACGCTGTTGGCGTAGACCACCGCGTTGGATTCGGCCCAGACGATCTGCTCGCCGGCCTTCGGTGCGGTGTCGAGCAAGTAGGGGGCACAGGTGAAACTGAGCTGCGCGCCCATCGCCATATAGGCATCGCCCAAGGCACTGGCCGGTTCGCCGAGCAACGGGTCGATGCCCAACGCTCGCCAGCGGCGCTGGTCCACGGAAATTGAATTGAGGGTGGTGGGTACCCGAACTTTCGCGCCCCACTGCACCAGTTGTTCGGCAAAGCGCAGGCTCGCCGGGCCCGTGTAAATACAACCGTCGATGTGGGCCTGAGCGATATCCACCAGTTGGTGGGCGCCTTGCAGTTCGGCCATGCGCAGGACAATCTGCATGGCCATCTGCGCGGCTTTGCCATGCTCGCCGTCGAGCAGCGAACGGTCGAACCCGGTGAGCTCAATCGACTCGTTGGTTTCGCCTGTGTGCATCAGTGTTTCGGTTGGCTGCCAGCCATCGATGGGCACGTGATCGAACATCGCCAGCGAGGCGCCTTCGACTCGGGCGAAGGCTTTGCCGCGCAAGGTAGCGAAGGCCTCCCGGCCGATGCACAGCACCGGCAGGGAGCGCTCGAAAATGGTCTGTGCCACCAGCACGCCCAGGGTCAGGATCTCATCGGCTTCGGCCAGGACCAAAGCGGCCGGTGCATGACCGTTGCTGATCAACTCCATCAGCACGCTGCTGCCGGTACACGACCCGCGACCACTGGGAATGGCCAGCACACGACCGTGCAGATGTTCGCCGCTGAGCGGATGGTGACGGTCGATGACTTCACCCGTGCAAGGGGCGACGCCGCCCCAGAAGCTAAGCCCGACATCGGCAAACAGCAGCGCGCCCTGGGCGGAGCCCGGGACCAGGTTACGACCAATGAGAGCAGTGGACCCAGGCATGCCGGACATCTTAGTAGTAGACCTTTGGCACGGTCAGGTCGGTCGGCGGGATTTCAGTGCCGACCCATTTGGTGAACAACTCGTTGTAGCGACCGCTACGCACCTGCTGGTTGACGAACAGGTTGAGGTAGTTGAGCAGGCCGTACTCATTGCGCTTGGCACCGAGTGACACGTAGTCGATGGTGTAAGGCGCGTTGCCGGCGATTTTCAGGTTTTTGTATTTGCCCGACTTGATCGTCGCGGCGGCGACGGTGTTGGTTACTACCGTGGCGTCGATGTGACCCTGGGCCACCGCCAGCAGCGTGTCGTTTTGTGACTGGTAAGCGCGGAAGGTGCCGCTGCCCCATTTCTTCACATCGCCCTCCAGCGCGATGGCTTCAAAAGTGCCGCTGGTGTTGCCCAGCGCTTTGCCCTTGATGTCGTTGAAGCTGTTGATGCCGGTGTTGTCGCGGGTCAGCACGACCATCTGGAAGGCGAAGTACGGCACGGTCAGGCCAACGGTCTTGGCCCGTTCGAGGGTGTCGGAAGTCGAGGCGACGATCACGTCAGCCCGTCCGGAGATCAGTGCCGGAATGCGGTCCGGGAACGGCGTTTCCACCACTTCGGCCTCGACCCCGAGGATCTTCGCCAGGTCGTTGCAATAGTCCACGTCGAAACCGGCAGGAGCGTTGCTGGCATCGCGGAAACCCATGGGCGGGAAGTCCAGGGTCACGGCGCAGCGCAGCTTGCCGGAACCGATAATGTCGTCGAGCTTGTCAGCCTGCGCGGTGGCAATGAAGGAGGTACTGAGAACAGCGCTGAGGGCTACGGCAAATGCGGGGTTTTTCATAGAGGCCTCGTTCTGTGGAAGTGCTGTTGAATATCGTATTGGGGATTTCGTATACGATATTAACAATAGCAATGGCCGTGCCGTTTTTGCTTTTGCCGCCGAATTTTTGCCAACCCTTGAAGCAGGGCGGCTCAGCGCAAGCGAGCGGGGCAACGCTACGACGGTGTCGGTCGAGGAGGTGTTACGGAAGGGAGCACGCAGGGTGCGCAGCGCCCCTTAAAGGAACATTTTAACGACGGCTATCGCGGTACTGGCTTGGCGAAAGACTGGTGAGGGCGCGGAATTGGCGGCTGAACGCACTGTGGTCGGTGTAGCCGCAGCGCAGAGCGATTTCGGTGATCGGCAGGTCGGTGTCGAGTAACAGGCGCGAGCCTTCCTCCAGGCGGGACTTGTGGATCATCTGCCGTGGCGTGAGCTGGAACACCCGTTTGCAATGGCGTTCCAGTTGCGCCACAGAGAAACCGGCGATGGCCGTCAGTTCGGCCAGGCTGATCGGTCGGGCGAAATGACGGCGAATGTGTGCGTCCACCGCTGCCAGTTTCTGGAACGCCGGATGGTTGGACTGGGGCAGTTGCAGGTCGCGGGAAATGCCGGCGAGGCCGACGATCCGCCCTTGTTCGTCATGCAGGGCGAGTTTGTGGGTCAGGCACCAGACTGGCTGGTTGCCGAAATACAGGTGCAGTTCCAGTTGATCCGCCAGTTCACGGCCGGTGGACAGCACGCGCCGATCCTGCTCGGTGTACAGCGGGCCAAATCGTGCCGGGAAGACCTGGTCCGCCGTCAGCCCGAGCAGTTGCCCGCTCTGCTTGAAGCCACACCGTCGAGCCAGGGTCTGGTTGACGAAGACATAGCGCGCCTCGCTGTCCTTGATGAAGAACACCACGTCCGCCAGGGTGTCGAGCAGCGTCGCGATGGGCTGCAGACTGCTCAGCAGCGTCGGCAAATCGCAGGGTTTGAACTGATTGAGTAAGGGGAACATAGCGCTGGGGGCCTGGTGGCAACTACCGGGATCATAAAGACTCGGCAGTGCCCCCGAAACCCCGGAGCGAGCGTTTACGCGGGCGGGGTGTCTTCCAGGCACATCAGGGTTTCGATACGTGCCGGGCTGAACGGCGGTCGCGGGGCCGAGGGTTGCCAGTCGAACAGGTACTGCAAAGCGCCGCCACACACTCGCCCCTGACAGGCGCCCATGCCGCAGCGGCTGGCCAGTTTTGCCGCACGCCAGTCAGCGTGCCCGGCCAGTGCCGCGTAGGGCACGTCTTCGCAGCGACAGACCAGCGTGTCGGCTTGCGCCAGTGACTTGAGGTGCGGGCTGAGGCTGAACGCGTTGTTCAACGCCTTGGCGAAACCCTGCCAACGCGTCCGACGCGGCCACAATTGGCGTGCCGCTGCGGTGTTACCGACGGCGGCATGCCCGGCAATGGCACCTTCGACCAACGCCAGTTCACTGCCGCCGAAACCGGTGCATTCACCTGCGGCGTAATGATCGGCAAGGCTCGTGGCTTGCCAGGCATCGACCGCGAGCGCCGTGCCGTCGAGTGCGCAACCCAGCGCCTGACCGAGTTGTGTATTGGGAATCAGGCCGAAACCACAGGCCAGGCGATCACAGGCCAGTTCGACGATTTTGCCCTGTTGCCGCAGACGCACACCTTCCAGCCGTTCATTACCCAAGGCCGCCACGACGTGGGAGCCGGTGCGGTAATGACGATCAAACAGGCTGAAGGATTGCACAAGCTTGCCCGGCCAGCGTGGCAGTTGCAGGGCGAACCCGGCGACCGCAACCGAGGAGGCTTGCTCGGCAATACTCAGCACGTGGGCGCCGTTGTGTTTCGCGGTGGCCGCACTGGCCAGTAACAAAGGCCCGCTGCCGGCGATCACCACGCGTTCGTCCTGCACCGGCAGGCCGCCCTTGATCAACGCCTGGAGTCCTCCGGCCCCCGTCACACCCGGCAATGTCCAGCCGGGGAAGGGCAGCAGCAACTCACGGGCGCCGGTGCACAGAATCAGTTTGTCGTAGCCGATCAGCCATCCGTGATCGGCGTCTTCCACCAGCAATTGTTTGGGGCCGGAACAGGCGATCACACGAGTGCCGCTGTGGTGGCGAATATTGCTGTTGGCATGCAGGCGCTCGCGCATCTGCCGTGCCTGACTCGGCAGGCTGGCCTGAGGCCCGTCGCGCCAGATCTGGCCTCCCGGTAGCGGGTTGTCGTCGAGCACGATAATGCGTGCGCCACTGGGCGCGGCGGCGAGGGCGGCGCTCATGCCGGCGGGGCCGGCACCGATGATCAGCAAATCGGCGTATTCGTTCATGGTCGGGTCCGCACCTGCATGCCGTCATGACACAGCGTCTGGCAGGCCAGTCGGCGGCGTCCGTCGATGGTCACCCGGCATTCCTGGCAGATGCCCATGCCGCACAGCGGTGCGCGCCGCTGACCGCTGACCGAGGTGCGAGTACACCCGTCGTCGGCCAAGGCTAATGCCGCGGCGACAGTCGTACCTTCGGCGACCCGCAGGGCGCGGCCGTCCAGGACCAAATCAGGCATACACGGCCTCCCCGAGAAAACGTTGCGGCAGATAGGCTTGCGCCGCCAATGGCGGCGTCTCATTGAACAGTTGCGCGACCAGCAAATCGGCGGTGCCGGGGGCCGTGGTGACCCCCAGTCCCTCGTGACCGACTGCCAGCCACAAACCTTTGCGCGATGGGTGCTCACCAATCAGCGGCAGCCCGTCGGGGCTGGCGGCGCGAAAACCGGTCCAGGCGCGGATGCCGTTGAGCTGAGCCAGGCCCGGCATGTACTCGGTGGCGCGCTTGAGCATTTTCGCGAGCATCCAGCCTTCGACCTGCGGGTCGGTGGTGCCGAATTGTCGCGAGGCGCCGATGAACAGTTGCCCGGTCGGCCGGGGCTGAATGTTGCAGGCGGTCGAGGGCCCTGTGGCGTTGTGGGCGCTGGTGACATAACCCAGTTCCACCAGCGTGTGGGTGACCTTGCCGGGATAGCGGTCGGTGATCAGCAAGTGGCCTTTTTTCGGCTCGATCGGCAACTCGGGGCACAGGTCGTTGGCCTGGATGCCGTTGGCCAATATGACTGCCTCAGCGCTCAACCACTGGCCGTCATCGAGTCGCACGCGATTGCCATCGACCTCGCTGACCCGCGCCCGACGTTGTTCGATGTCGGCGGTGTCGAGCATCCAGTTGGCGGTCGCCGGAGCGTAGAGAATGCCGTCGCCGTTGATCAACAAACCGCCTTCGAGGTCTTCGCGCAGTTCAGGTTCACGGGCGCGCAAGGCATTACGAGCGATCAACTCGCAGGCAACGCCCTGGGTCTGAAGGTTCAGGTACTTGCTGTGGGCCACGGCCATTTCTTCGGCATTGGCTGCCAGCCACAACGTCCCGTTGCTGCGGTAAGCGCAGCCTTCAGGCAAGTCCGGCGCCAGTTCGCGCCAGCGTTGCAGCGAGTATTGGCTCAGGGCCAGCTCGGCCGGGTTGTCGTCGAGCACCAGCAAGTGGCCCATACCGGCGGCCGTCGCACTGTGCAAGCCAGCGTCCAGCACCAGCACGCGCAAGCCGCGCCGGGCCAGCGCCTGGGCGCACGCGGCACCGATGATGCCGGCACCGATCACGATGACATCGGCCACCAGGCCTTGGCTCATGGACGAATGCCCCAGGCGAACGGGTCGTCCTGTTCGATGATCAGGCTGGCCTCGGCGCTGATGAAGGCGCGGCCACGAATCGTCGGTACGATGCGCTCGCCGTGCTGTTCGTAGGAGCCTTCGAACTCGCTGCCGATGACGCTCGCCTGGCGCCAGATCTGGCCCGGCTGCAATTTGTCATCGGCCGCCAGGCACGCCAGTTTTGCACTGGTGCCGGTGCCGCAAGGCGAGCGGTCGTAGGCCTTGCCGGGGCAGAGCACAAAGTTGCGGCTGTCGGCCTGCTCATCCTCGGCGAACAGCTCGACGTGGTCGATCAACCCGCCGTCTTCGCCACGTATCCCCTGAACGTCCAGTGCTTGCTGCACGGCGAAGGTGTAGGCGGTCAACGCATCAAGGTTGTCGCTGGCGACGCGCAGACCATGCTCGGCGATCAGGAAAAACCAGTTGCCACCCCAGGCAATATCACCGACCACCTCGCCAATTCCCGGCACCTGCAACGCCACGGCTTTGCGATAACGGTAGGCCGGCACGTTGCGCACGCTGACGGAGTGGTCGTCGTGCAAGGTTGCCTGCACCGTGCCGACTGGCGTTTCGATGCTGTGCACGCCCGGACCGATCTTGCCCAGGTGAGCAAGCGACGCCACCAGGCCGATGGTGCCGTGGCCGCACATGCCGAGGTAACCCGAGTTATTGAAGAAGATCACCCCGGCACAGGCCGCAGGGTCAACCGGTTCGCACAGCAGTGCGCCGACCAGCACATCACTGCCTCGCGGTTCGAGTACGCAGGCGGTGCGCCATTGGTCATGGTGTTCAGCCAGTCGTTGAAGACGTTCGGCCATGCTTCCGGTGCCCAGCTCGGGAAAACCGGAGGTCACCAGGCGGGTGGGTTCGCCGCCGGTGTGGGAGTCAATCACGGTGATACGTTTCATGAGTGGGCCACGTCCGTTCAGATGAGTGAACGCAAGAGTGGCCCGTGCTGGGGCTTGCAGGCTTGATGGTTTTACCCGGTGCCGATGACGAAATCGGCACAGTACCGCGGTCTGTCAGTGGTGGTGGGGCAGGTGCTCGAACAGGGTTTTGCAGACCCCGGCGATGTGTTCGTCCAGCAGCTTCACCGCCCGGTCGACGTCACCGGCGCGACAGGCTTCGAGGATCTCCCGGTGTTCGTGATCGGCGCGCTCCTTGCCTGCGGAAAGGCTCATTTGCATGCGCAGGTAACGTTCCAGTTTGTCGTTCACCGAACGGATCAGGCTCACCAGAAACGGACGTTGTGCCGGTTCATAGAGGCAGGCGTGCAGTTCCCAATTGAGCTCGGCCCAACGTCCCACATCATCTTCGCCGACGAACTCCTGGCAGATGCGTTCGGCCCGGGCGAAGGTGTCTTCGGTCATGTTGGGAATGGCCAGGCGAAGCACCTTGTCTTCGAGCAACATGCGCACTTCGAACATCTGCGCCAGCTCGGCATCGGACACCCGTGTGACCATCGCCCCGCGATTGCGCTGGAACATCACCAGGCCTTCGGCTTCCAGGCGCTTGAGGGCCTCACGCACCGGGATCTTGCTGACGTTGAACTGCCGGGCGATGTCGTCCTGGCGAATCGGCTCGTCCTCGGCGAAATGCCCGGCGACGATGGCGTCACGCAGATGGCGTGTGATGATTTCAGATGTCGAAGGCGCATTGCCCAAGTCTGGAGCATTGAATTTGGGTAGGGTCACGGCGGCAGTCGTTCGGATTGAGTTGGAGATATGGTATACGAATTTTCATTGGGTTCAGTGCACTTGCGCTGCCTTTCGACAGCCGCACCCTGACTCCCTGCCGTTAATTGCAGAGGAGATAGCGCAAACGTCCGACACCCGGGCCGTTGCGCATTTGGATCATTAAGTTGTCAGTTTCGGTCATTGAGCGGCCGGGGGAGTGCTCATAGTCTGTTACACATGACAGAGGGGCGCCAAAGAGCGCCCACACTTTTTCCGTGAACGCTCGTTGTGGAGTTACCGATGACCGCCGCTCATTACCCGCACCTGTTGGCTCCGTTGGACCTGGGTTTTACCACGCTGCGCAACCGCACCCTGATGGGTTCGATGCACACCGGTCTTGAGGAAAAGCCCGGCGGCTTTGAACGCATGGCTGCTTTCTTCGCCGAGCGCGCCCGTGGCGGTGTCGGCCTGATGGTCACTGGCGGTATCGGCCCGAACGACGAAGGCGGTGTGTATTCCGGTGCGGCCAAACTGACCACCCTCGAAGAAGCGCTCAAGCATCAGATCGTGACCCGCGCGGTGCACGAGGCGGGCGGCAAGATCTGCATGCAGATCCTGCATGCCGGCCGTTATGCCTACAGCCCGAAGCAAGTGGCGCCGAGCGCCATTCAGGCGCCGATCAACCCGTTCAAGCCCAAAGAGCTGGACGAGGAAGGCATCGAGAAGCAGATCAGCGATTTCGTTACCTGTTCGACCCTGGCGCAAACAGCCGAGTACGACGGCGTCGAGATCATGGGCTCCGAAGGTTATTTCATTAACCAGTTCCTCGCGGCTCACACCAACCACCGTACCGACCGCTGGGGCGGCAGCTACGAAAACCGCATGCGCCTGCCGGTGGAAATCGTCCGCCGTGTACGCGAAGCCGTAGGCCCGAATTTCATCATTATCTTCCGCCTGTCGATGCTCGACCTGGTGGAAGGCGGCAGCAGCTGGGAAGAAATCGTGACCCTGGCCAAGGCCATTGAACAGGCCGGTGCAACCATCATCAACACCGGTATTGGCTGGCACGAAGCGCGTATTCCGACCATCGCCACCAAGGTGCCGCGTGCGGCGTTCAGCAAAGTCACCGCCAAGCTGCGCGGTTCGGTGAGCATTCCGCTGATCACCACCAACCGCATCAACACTCCGGAAATCGCCGAGCAGATTCTTGCCGAAGGCGATGCCGACATGGTCTCCATGGCGCGGCCGTTCCTTGCCGATGCCGACTTCGTCAACAAGGCCGCCGCGGGCCGTGCCGATGAAATCAACACCTGCATCGGTTGCAACCAGGCGTGCCTCGATCACACGTTTGGCGGCAAGTTGACCACTTGCCTGGTGAACCCGCGGGCTTGCCATGAAACCGAACTCAACTACCTGCCCGTGCAGCAGATCAAGAAAATCGCCGTGGTCGGTGCCGGCCCTGCGGGTCTGTCGGCCGCGACCGTGGCTGCCGAGCGTGGTCATCAGGTGACGCTGTTCGATTCGGCCAGCGAAATCGGCGGTCAGTTCAACATCGCCAAACGCGTGCCGGGCAAGGAAGAGTTCTTTGAAACCCTGCGCTACTTCAACCGCAAGTTGCAAACCACCAACGTCGAGGTCTGCCTGAACACTCGGGTCGATGTGGCGAAACTGGTTGACGGCGGTTACGACGAAATCATCCTCGCCACCGGCATCGCGCCGCGTGTACCGGCGATTCCAGGCGTCGAGAACGCCAAGGTGTTGAGCTACCTGGACGTGATTCTTGAGCGTAAGCCGGTGGGTAAACGGGTCGCCGTGATCGGCGCGGGCGGGATTGGTTTCGACGTGTCCGAGTTCCTGGTGCATCAGGGCGTTGCCACCAGCCTGGACCGTGAAGCGTTCTGGAAAGAGTGGGGCATCGACACGCATCTTCAGGCGCGTGGCGGTGTCGCCGGCATCAAGGCTGAGCCGCATGCACCGGCGCGTGAAGTGTTCCTGCTGCAACGCAAGAAATCCAAGGTCGGCGACGGCCTGGGCAAAACCACCGGCTGGATTCACCGCACCGGTCTGAAGAACAAGCAGGTGCAGATGCTCAACAGCGTCGAATACCTGAAGATCGACGACGAAGGTTTGCACATCCGCATCGGCGAAACCGGCGAGCCGCAAGTGCTGCCGGTGGACAACATCGTGATCTGCGCCGGGCAGGATCCGTTGCGCGAGTTGCAAGACGGGTTGGTTGCGGCAGGGCAGAACGTGCATTTGATTGGCGGCGCGGACGTGGCGGCGGAGCTGGATGCGAAGCGGGCGATCAATCAGGGTTCGCGGTTGGCTGCTGAGCTTTAACAGCAGGTCCAGCGTGCCAATGGCCTTCGCGGGCAAGCCTCGCTCCTACACTCGATCTTTGTAGCAACGAAGATCAAATGTAGGAGTGAGCCTGCTCGCGATGGCTGCCTATGAGCGACTAGAATGCTGGCTCTATCCGAGCACACTCAGGCGCCATGCTTTTTCCCTCCTCCCATTGGCTTCCCCAAGCCCGCCTCGACCCCCTCCATCTTGATTGGCTAACCCGATCAGGCATCGAAGTCGCCATCCTGCGCCTGGACCAGATCGACCCGCTGATCAGCGGCAACAAGTGGTTCAAGCTCATCGAACACCTCAAAGCGGCTGACCTTGCCGCAGCCAAAGGCATCATCAGCCTCGGCGGTGCTCACTCCAATCATCTTCACGCAC
This sequence comes from Pseudomonas sp. BF-R-01, assembly GCF_019946615.1. Lineage (NCBI taxonomy): Bacteria > Pseudomonadati > Pseudomonadota > Gammaproteobacteria > Pseudomonadales > Pseudomonadaceae > Pseudomonas > Pseudomonas sp. BF-R-01. The sequence continues at coordinate 1,568 of NZ_JAGYFX010000113.1, read as the reverse complement.
TGGCTGCCGCCGGCAAGCGCTTCGGTTTCACGACCGTTGGTTTACTGCGCGGCCATCCGCAGGAAACGCCCACAGTGAAAGACTTGCAAGCCTTCGGCATGCAGTTGCACTGGCTCGGTTATGGCGGCTATCGCGCGCGGCACGATGCGGGTTTCTGGGAACCCTGGCAGGCGCAATACCCTGAGCTGTTTGCGGTGCCGGAAGGTGGCGGCGGTTTGCCGGGGGCGAAGGGCTGCATGCAACTGAAGTCAATGGTCGGCGCGCAACTGAACGGTCTGGGATGGAGCGACTACGACGGCTGGTGGCTGGCCTGTGGAACGGGCACCACGCTGGCCGGCCTGGCGTTGGCTGAAGCGGGGGATCATCCGGTTTATGGCGCGCTGGCGGTGCCCGACGATCATGGCGTTGCGCAGCAAATCGCATCGATCGTGCAGGAAGCGGGCTTGCAGAATGCGGCTTATGAATTGCTGGATGCCAGTCGCGGCGGCTTCGCCAAAGTCGATCCGCTGTTACTCGAATTCATCGCGCAAACCGAACAGGCCAGTGGCATTCCCCTTGAACCGCTGTACACCGGCAAAGCGCTGCTGGCGCTCAAGCAGCAAGTCGAAGCCGGACGATTCGCACAGGGTACGCGACTGATCTTCATCCACACCGGCGGCTTGCAGGGCCGCCGCGGATTTTCGTCGCAACTCATACCCCTGTAGGAGCGAGGCTTGCCCGCGAACACAGGCGACGCGGTCTGTCCGACAAACCTCGTCATCGTTCTTCGCGGGCAAGCCTCGCTCCTACAGGGGAGGGCGTTGTTTTCAGGAATTGCGGTTTACGCGCTTGGGCATCATCCGCAGCAGGGTGTTGTCGCCCACCACATAGTGGTGATAAATCCCCGCCACGGCGTGCAGCCCGATCAGCCAGTAACCGATGGTGCCGCCGAGTACATGCCAGCCTTCGATTTGCTTGGCCAACTCCTTGTCCTCTGACAGCAGCATCGGCAGATCAATGCCATAGAACATCACCTGATGCCCCTTGGCGCTGGTGACCAGCCAACCCAGAATCGGCATGGCGATCATGAACAGGTACAGCGCCCAGTGCATCAATCTGGCCAGCACGGTCTGCCAGTGCGGCGAAGCGGGGAAGATCTGCGGCGCCGGGCCGAGGCTGCGTGCGAACAGCCGCAACCACACCAGCACAAACACCGTCAGACCGAGCATGAAATGCGCTTCAACGATCAGCGTTCGGCCACCACTGCCTTTTGGAAAGATTCCGCGAAATTCGATGCTGGCGTAAACCACCGCGAGCAACACCAGCATCAACCAATGCAGCGTGATCGACACGGTGCTGTAGCGTGAGTCGGAGTTCTTCCAGGGCATACGGCGTTCCTCACAGGTCGGGTCAGGCCACCGTTCTTGGTCGACGGTGTGCGTTAACTGTAAGCCTGTTTCGCACGGTTTGCCTCAAGCCATTGGCGGTTCAATGCTCTAAGTCAGGTGATTGAGCAAAAAAACACAATTCCCCCTGTAGGAGCGAGGCTTGCCCGCGAAGGCGTCTGAACATTCAACATGGATGTCGGC
>NZ_JAGYFX010000112.1:0-18441 GCF_019946615.1 Pseudomonas sp. BF-R-01 | reverse complement strand
GTGTATCAATCAGCATTGATGCCGTCTGACACACCGCCATCGCCAGCAAGCCGGCTCCTACAGATCCTCTACATACCAAACGGAGCTTTCCATGCCCGAGATCATCGGCCACAACTACATCGGCGGTGCGCGCAGTGCCGCCGGCAAGATCACCGTGCGCAGCCACGACGCCACTACCGGTGAAGCGCTGCCCTACGCGTTCATGCAGGCCACCAACGAAGAAGTCGACGCCGCCGCCCAGGCCGCCGCAGCCGCCTACCCGACCTTTCGCACCTTGTCGGCTAGCCGCCGCGCTGAGTTTCTCGAAGCCATCGCCACGCAACTGGAGGCACTGGACGATGATTTCATCGCTCTGGTAACCCGCGAGACGGCGCTGCCGAACGGACGCATTCTGGGTGAGCGCATGCGCACCAGCAGCCAGATGCGCCTGTTTGCGCAAGTCCTGCGCCGTGGCGATTTTTATGCGGCACGCATCGACCGGGCCCTGCCCGAGCGTCAGCCACTACCACGAGCTGATTTGCGCCAATACCGGATCGGCGTCGGCCCGGTCGCGGTGTTCGGTGCGAGCAATTTCCCCCTGGCATTCTCAACCGCCGGTGGCGATACCGCTGCCGCCCTGGCCGCCGGTTGTCCGGTGGTGTTCAAGGCCCACAGCGGGCATATGGCGACTGCCGAACTCGTGGCCGACGCGATCATCCGTGCCGCCGAGCAGACTGACATGCCCAAGGGTGTGTTCAACATGATCTACGGTGCTGGCGTGGGCGAAACCCTGGTCAAACATCCGGCGATTCAGGCTGTCGGTTTCACGGGGTCACTCAAGGGTGGCCGCGCGCTGTGCGACATGGCCGCGGCACGAGCGCAGCCGATTCCCGTGTTCGCCGAAATGAGCAGCATCAATCCAGTGCTGGTATTGCCCGAAGCACTGCAACTGCGGGGCGAGAAAATTGCCAGCGAACTCGCCGCCTCCGTGGTGCTCGGCTGTGGCCAGTTCTGCACAAACCCGGGACTGGTGATCGGTATTCGCTCGCCAGCGTTCAGCGCCTTCACCCAATCGCTGAGCGCCGTGATGGCCGGGCAACCGGGGCAGACCATGCTCAACTTCGGCACGCTCGACAGCTACGCCAACGGTGTGCAGGCGTTGCACGCGCACCCGAACATCACTCACCTGGCCGGTCGCGATCAACAGGGCACACAGGCGCAGCCGCAACTGTTCAAGGCTGACGTGAGTCTGTTGCTCAATGGCGACCCGCTGTTGCAAGAAGAAGTGTTCGGTCCGGCGACAGTGTTGGTGGAAGTGGCCGACAAAGCCGAACTGCAACGGGCACTTCAGCACTTGCACGGGCAACTCACGGCCACGCTGATTGCTGAAGCCGGCGACCTGCAAAATCACCCTGAGCTGTTACCGCTGCTGGAGCAAAAAGTCGGCCGGGTGTTGTTCAACGGTTACCCGACCGGCGTCGAAGTCTGCGATGCGATGGTGCATGGCGGGCCTTATCCGGCCACTTCAGATGCGCGCGGCACCTCGGTCGGCAGCCTGGCCATCGAGCGTTTCCTGCGCCCGGTGTGCTACCAGAATTGTCCCGACGCGCTTCTGCCCGACCCGCTGAAAAATGCCAACCCGCTGGGCATCGCTCGCCTGGTCGATGGCAGCAGTCAACGCACGCCCCTGTAAAAAAAGCGCCACCGGTTTACCGGTGGCGCACGCTCTCACTCATCCCAGCAGCGCTTTCAGATCGTTGTACAACGCCTCGGGAATCTCGACGCCCTCCACCAGGCTACGCGCTCGCGCCTCATAGCGCCGTTGCGAGGGCAACCGTGCGCCCTGCCCTTCAATACTCTCGAACAAGACCTCGGCACGGGCCAGATGCTGTTCGGTGGCTTCACCGAGAAAGCGTCGTGGATCAAGGGCAATGATCAACTCGCCGTGGTACGGCGACGACTTGCTGCCGGCGTCGTAAGCCAGTGACTCTGCGCTGGTCAGGTCGCCGATCAACGGCCCGGCGATCAGCTCCACCATGGCCGCCAGCGCCGAGCCTTTGTGCCCACCGAACGTCAGCATCGCACCCGCATCGAGCACCACGTTGGCATCGGTGCTTGGCTGCCCCTGCGCGTCCACACCCCAGCCCTCGGGAAGCGCTTTGCCGGCGCGCCGGTGCAACTCGATATCACCACGGGCAATCGCGCTGGTGGCGAAGTCGAACACAAACGGATCCTTGCCCGAGCGTGGCCAGCCGAACGCAATGGGATTGGTGCCAAACACTGGCTGGCTCCCGCCCGCTGGCGCCACCCAGGCATGACTGGGATTGCAGGCCAATGCCACGAGACCGGCCGCCGTCAGTTGCTCGATCTCAACCCACAGCGCAGAGAAATGCACGCAGCGATTGATTGCCAGCGCAGCGATACCGTTTGCCCGGGCTTTCTGCGCCAACAACGGCAGCCCCGCCTGGAACGCCAATTGTGAAAAACCACCCGCCGCGTCCACGCGCACGATCGAAGGCGCTTGATCGATGACCTGCGGCTCGGCATCGGCCGCCACTTTGCCTGCCCTGAGTGAGTTGACGCAGCCCAGGATCCGATACAAACCATGGGAGGCGCAGCCATCGCGCTCGCCGGCAATCACTGTGGCTGTCACCGCCTGAGCGTGGGCAAGGTTGAAACCGTTGTGCAGCAAGATCGATTCGGCCAGCTCGCGAGCTTCGGCCAGGGACAGACGGATCATAATCACCTCCTTGAACAGACCGTCCAGCCTGACCCGTTCCAACCGTCACGGCTTGATCGCTTTAGGCCGACGCCATGACGAATTCGGCACATATGGATCATTGCGATGCGTCTTGGCATTGGTTCGGCATCGTCGACCATCATTCGCTGCAAAACCGCAAAAAAATCAAAAAAACCGCCCCTCAACGCGTTGTTTTACCGTAGCCTCGTCCCCCATCCTGAACGCCAATCATGAACCCTGCACACGGCCACTAACTGTTTTCCCATGCGCAAACTTCTGTACCTGACTTTCTCCATGGCATTGATTGCCGCCCTGACGACCTACGCCATGTGGGCCGCGGATCGTCCGGCGGGTCATTACCTGTCGGACTTGCGCATCGATCTCGCCATCGATCAGGGAACGCCTGCCGATCGTGGCAACCTGCTGGGCATCCAGCCCGAACTGTTTCCCACCGACTACCAAAGCACCGAACGCTTGCACCGCAAACTCGCGGCCTATTTGCAGAAAGCCCAGGAACAGGGGCTGCTGAATGAAAAAACCATCGTGGTGCTGCCCGAACATGTCGGCACCTGGCTGATGGTCAGCGGCGAGAAAGACGAGTTGTATCAAGCCACCACGCTCAAGGAAGCCATGAACTGGCTGGCGGTGAGCAACCCGCTGAAGTTCATCCGCGCGCTGATCGGCGCCAAGGGTGACAACCGCCTCGACGATGCGCATCTGCGCATGAAAGCCAAGAGCATGGCCAAGGATTACCAGGCCCTGTTTGGTGGGCTGGCAAAGGAATTTCACGTGACGCTCGTGGCGGGCTCCATCGTACTGCCCGAGCCGAGCATCATCGACGGCACGCTGAAAATCGGTCGCGGTGCGCTGTACAACAGCAGCGTGGTGTTCGGCCGCGACGGGCTGCCGATTGGCCAGCCACAGCGCCAGATGCACCCGATCGTCGATGAAAGCGATGTGATCCAGGCCAATGGCGAACACACGCTCAACGTCGTCGACACCCCGGCCGGACGCCTGGGCGTGTTGATCGGCAGCGACAGCTGGTACCCGGACAACTACCGTCAACTCGACGATCAGGGCGCGCAGCTGGTCGCGGTCCCGGCGTTCGTCATCGGTCGCGGCGCCTGGGACAAGCCATGGCGCGGCTACAAGGGTTTATCGACGCCCGATTCCGTCAGCCTCAAGGCTGGCGAACTGAGCGAGGGTCAAGCCTGGCATCGCCTGACGCTGACCGCTCAGCCGCCCGCCAGCCAAGCCATCGCCGGCATGAGCGTGTTCCTGCGTGGGCAGTTCTGGGATCAAGGCAGCGCCGGGCAAAGTTTTCTCAGCAGCAACGGGCAGCATTTCGCCGGTGGAAACTTCCGTGGCGCGCGTTTGCTGAACCTTTGGTTGTAAACCATGAAACCGTTGCCGATGCGTCTGGGCGATCTGTCGGTGGGCTTTGTTCACAGCCTGGCCGACGCGGTGCGCAGTCACGGCATCGATCCTCAGCCCCTGCTCGACCAGTATGGCCTGGACCCCGCCCGGCTTGGCGAAGCCTGCGCCCGGCTGTCGATCCCGCGCTACATGCGCCTGGGCCACGGTGCCATCCAACTGACCGCCGACCCGGCACTGGGTTTACGCATGGGCCAGCTCAGCCGCCTGAGCCAGGCCGGCCTCGCCGGGGTTACCGCCGCGCAGGCACCGACAGTACGCGAAGCGGCACGTTGCCTGATTCGCTTCGAAGCCTTGTACGGCTCCAACTATCGCGGTCAATCGAGTTTCCACGAAGATGCCCAAGGCGCGTGGCTGCGGTTCTATTCCATCAGCCCTTACAACGCCTATAACCGCTTCGTGGTGGATTCGATCATCGCCGGCTGGTTGCAACAATTGTCCAGCGTCAGCCCTGTTCCCTTGAGCGCTGAGCGCATCGAGATCGAGTTCGACGAGCCGGATTACCGGGACGCTTATGCGGTGCTGGGGGATTGCCCGATCCAGTTTGGCGCCGAACAGAACCAACTGCGCCTGAGTCTGGCCAGCCTCGCTCAGCGCAACCCGCTGCACTGCCCGAGTACGTGGCGACACCTGCTGCAATTGTGTGAACGGGAACTGGAACAACTGACACGCACCCGCAGCCTGCGTGAACGCATCACTCAGTTACTGGGGCCGTTGCTCAATGGTGGCCGGGAACCCGACCTGGAAGAAGTGGCGGCACGCCTGAAGCTGCCTACCTGGACCTTGCGCCGCAAACTCACCGAGGAAGGCACGCAGTTTCGTGCAATTCTCAACGACACTCGTCGCGACCTGGCCATGACCTACATTCGTGACACCGAACTGGCGTTCGGTGAAATCGCCTACCTGCTGGGCTTTGCCTCAGCCGAAGCGTTTCAACGTGCTTTCAAACGCTGGAGCGGTCAGACACCCGGCGAGTTTCGCCGCAGTCACCGCCAGTCGGCCTGACGCTTACAGCTCGGTAGCGTCTTCGGCCGGTTCCAGCGGGTCCAGTTCAAAGGCCTGGAACTCGAGCAGCTCTTCTTGATAATCGTCCATTTTGAATCCCCCATCGCTCATTGAAAAAACGCTTGAACAAATGACCTGCACCTTGAGCATAAAGTGCCCGCGTGAAAGAAAAATGACGCAGGCACGACGCTCCGTCGCTACTGAATAAAACGTAGCAGGTGGTCAGGAATTTATCACAGGATTTTTCGATGCAGGCCATCGGAATGTGGCCTGGGTTGACGCGGATCAAACTTGAACACGATTCCGGGATCGACAGGCTGCGAGCCGATCCCGGAACGTCAGTCACCGATTATTGGCTGGTCACAGGCATGGCAGGAATCGGTTCGCTCGGAGGAGGCAAATTCGATTGCGCCGGTGGCGTGACATTTTCCGTCGACGGTGCCGCCGATTCAGCGTTCTCGACCGGTGCGACCGGTGCGGGCTCAGGTGACGGTGCAACCGGTTCTGCAGCAGGGGCTGGCGCAGGCTCGGCTGCTGGAGCTGGAGCTGGAGCTGATTGGGCGGCAGAGGCCGGCTCAGGCGCCGGAGCGGCCTTGGCTTCAGGCACGCCCAGATCGGTTTTCGGCTTTTCGACGATGTGCGCGGCTTTTTTCGCTTCCGGCGGCAGGAACAATTCGACCAGGGCGAAGAAACGCTCGTAGAACTTAGCCGACGAGACGGTTTCGCTGGCGACCTTGACCATCGAGTCGTCGGACGAGCCGATCGGCATCGATACCGAACCCAACACACCGACACCGAGGCTCGCGGAGTTGTTGGTCTTCTTCAGCGCATAGCGGTCCTGCAAGGCGTTGGCGAACATGGTCGCGTGATGGCCTTCGCTGCCATCATCGGCACAGACCACACTGAAGCTGATCTCCATGTGGGTCTCGCCAGTCTGCTGGAAGCTCTTGTGACCACTGATCAGCTTCGGGTCGTTGCTGGTGATGATGTAACCCTGGCTGAGCAACGCGCGACGGGCGGCTTCGCAGGATTGCGCATCGGTGACCGGGTAATTGCGCGAAAAGGTTCCGGAGTCGTCGAAGTTCTCATGCTCATAGATCGGGGCTTTTTTCGAAGAGCAACCGGCCGCGACGGCCAGCACCAACGCCAGCCCGACAACCCGCACGGGAAATGATTTAAACATTGAACATCCTGAGAAAAACGGTCCGGGGCGTATTGTGCAACAGATCGATGCTTAGCGTCGCATCGATTAGTGTCTTGAAACAGTTACAAGTGTAATGACTGCCATTTACAGGAAAAAGTCGCCCGGAAAAACCTCAGCCGACGGACAGTCCCTGCCCGCTTTTTCTGCGCCCACAAAAAACCCCGGCGGTTTGGCCGGGGTTTTTGTGTCGCGGGAAACTCAGTCAGGCATCAGAAACGCTTGATGTCCGCTTCGGCTTCCAACTGCTTGCGGTAGGCCGCAAAGTCTTGCTGGCCAATACGCGAGGCGAGGAAGCGACGGTATTGAGCCTTCTCTTCGTCGGTCGGCGCAGCGGCTTCGTTGACGCCGTTCAGACGCACGATCACCAGGCTACCATCGGCCAGGGTCACGCTGCTGAAGGTCGGCTTGTCTTTGGCAACGGGCTTCGGCATGCGGAACAACGCTTGCAGCACAGTCGGGTCGATCCCTTCCTGAGCGCGATTCGCCGCAGCGGTGACTTTCCAGCTCTGACCGTCAATCGCCTTGTCCAGCGGTGTCTTGCCTTCACGCAGGCCGGCAATCAGCTCATCAGCCTTGGTCTTGGCGGCAGCACTGGCGTGCTCCTTGGCCAATTGCCCACGGATGGCGGCAGACACGCTTTCCAGCGGCAGTTGCGCAGGCTTCAGGTGTTCCTTGGCACGCAACACGATCACGGTTTCCGGATCGAGTTCGATGGCGGTGCTGTTGGCACCCTCATCCAGCACTTCAGGACTGAACGCGGCAGCGATCACCGCACGGTTGGCTGCAACGCCGTCGCCACCTTCCCGGCCGAACGGCTTGGAGGTGTGAACGGTCAGTTTCAGGTCCTGTGCCGGCTGGGCCAGATCGGAAGATTCGAACGACGAGTCTTCCAGTTGCTTGGTCGCCTCGACGAAACGCTGCTCGACCTGCTGGGTTTTCAGCTCGCGGGTCAGCTTGTCTTTCAGGCTGGCGAAGGTCGGAACTTCCGGCGCCTCGACACCCAACAGCTTGATCAGGTGGAAGCCGAAATCAGTACGAACCGGGGCCGAAACCTGGTCCTTGGCCAACGCATACAGCGCGGTTTCGAACGCTGGATCGTAGACGCCAGGGCCTGCGTAACCGAGGTCACCACCGTTGTTCGCCGAACCTGGATCCTGGGAGAATTCCTTGGCCAGGGCCTCGAACTTCTCGCCTTTGGCCAGACGGGCCTGAACTTCTTCGATCTTGGCCTTGGCTTGCGCCTCGGTCACCTTGTCGTTCACTTCGATCAAAATGTGCGCCGCCCGACGTTGCTCGGACAGGTTGGCGATTTCTTTCTGATACGCCGCTTGCAGGTCTTCGTCTTTCACCGCGACCTGATCAAAGAAGGAAGACTTCTTCAACTCGAGGTAATCGATGATCACCTGATCCGGCGTCATGAATTCCTTGGCGTGTTCGTCGTAGTAGGCCTTGACCTCATCGTCGGTCAGCTTCACAGCCGCCGGGTCAGCCTTGACGTTCAGGGTAGCGAAATCGCGGGTCTGTTTTTCCAGACGGGCGAAAGCCAGCACCTGTGCGTCGGTAACGAAACCGCTGCCAGCCAGGCCAGCGCGCAGTTGGCCGATCAGCATTTCCTGAGCCAGCATCTGGCGGAATTGCATGCGGCTGTAGCCGAGCTGACGAATAACCTGATCGAAACGCTCGGAGCTGAACTTGCCGTCCACCTGGAACTCAGGGGTTTGCAGGATCACTTGGTCCAAAGCCGCTTCGGAAAAAGCGAATTTCGAGTTTTCTGCGCCTTGCAGCAGCAGCTTGCGGTCGATCAAGCCTTTGAGGGCCGATTCGCGCAGCATTTTTTCGTCGAGCAAGGAAGCATCGAAATCCTTGCCCAGCTGTTGCATGAGTTGACGGCGTTGCATATCGACCGCCTGGCTCAGCTCGTTCTGGCTGATTTCTTCGCCGTTGACCTTGGCCGCATCGTTACGATGGGTGGTGGCCTGAAAAATGGCGTCGAAACCGGTCAAAGCCATCAGTGCAACGATGACCCCGATAATGGTCTTGGCAATCCAGCCTTGTGAATTGTCCCTGATATTCTGCAGCATGCGTCCCCCAGAAACGGTTGAACTTCAAAATTAGGCAACCGTGGAGCGTGGGTAGAATCCGGATAGAAGAAAGGCGCATCCGAGGATGCGCCTTCTCGTAACTGGCGGAGCGGACCAAGGGTTCGAACTTGCGACCCTCGGTGTCTCGGACCGGCAACTTGCCGACTGGACTACCGCTCCGCTGCCAGGTCAGGCATGACCCCGACCCGGATAGGCAAAAACCTGAATCGAACTTAGTTGACAGCTTCTTTCAGTGCTTTACCGGCTTTGAAACCTGGTTTTTTGGCTGCTGCGATTTCCAGTGTCTTACCGGTCTGTGGGTTACGACCAATGCGAGCTGGACGATCAGTCACGGAGAAAGTACCGAAACCAACCAGAACAACAGAGTCGCCAGCCTTGAGAGCGCCAGTGACGGATTCGATTACAGCGTCCAGCGCACGGCCAGCAGCAGCTTTCGGGATATCAGCGGATGCAGCGATAGCATCAATCAGTTCCGACTTGTTCACTCTAAGTCCCCTTATATCTATTTGAGTATGATTCTAAGTTTTTTGGTGAAAGCAAAAACGAGTGCTGAATGGCCTACAGACACTTAAGAGCCGCTTTATAACAAGGGCTCTAAAAAGCTGTCAACAAGCCCTCCAGGCAAATGCGTACTAATGCGTGCTAATTCTTTCCTTAGAGTCAGACTCGCGTTTTTCATCCTTTGCAACTATCTCCGGAGCTACATCGGGCAAGGGCTCCGGCGCGTATTGCAGCGCAATTTGCAGGACCTCGTCAATCCATTTAACCGGTTTAATCTGCAGATCTTGCTTGATATTGTCAGGAATTTCCTTCAGATCGCGTACGTTCTCTTCAGGAATGATCACCGTCTTGATCCCGCCACGGTGGGCAGCAAGCAGTTTTTCTTTCAGACCGCCAATCGCCAGCACTTGACCGCGCAAGGTGATTTCACCCGTCATGGCCACGTCAGCGCGCACCGGGATCCCGGTCAACGCCGACACCAGGGCCGTGCACATGCCTACACCGGCGCTAGGGCCGTCCTTCGGGGTCGCCCCTTCCGGCATATGGATGTGCGTGTCACGCTTCTCGTGGAAGTCCAGGGGAATGCCCAGGCTCTTCGCGCGGCTGCGGACAACGGTCAAGGCAGCGGTGATCGATTCGACCATCACGTCACCCAGCGAACCGGTCTTGATCAACTGGCCTTTGCCCGGTACGACAGCGGCTTCGATGGTCAGCAATTCGCCGCCCACCTGAGTCCATGCCAGGCCGGTCACCTGACCGATCTGATCCTGCGATTCAGCCAGACCGTAGCGGAATTTACGCACGCCCAGGAAGTGCTCCAGCATGTCGGCAGTGACCTTCACCGAGAAGCGTTTTTCCAGTGCATGCTCTTTGACCGCCTTGCGGCAAACCTTGGCAATCTGGCGCTCCAGACCACGTACACCGGCTTCGCGGGTGTAGTAGCGGATGATGTCGCGGATCGCTTCGGCGTCGAATTCCAGCTCGCCTTTCTTCAAACCGTTGGCCGTGATCTGCTTCGGCGAAAGGTATTTGACGGCGATGTTGATTTTCTCGTCTTCGGTGTAACCCGGCAGACGAATCACTTCCATCCGGTCGAGCAGCGCCGGTGGAATATTCATCGAGTTCGAGGTGCACAGGAACATCACATCGGACAGGTCGTAATCGACTTCCAGATAGTGATCGTTGAAGTTGTGGTTCTGCTCCGGATCGAGCACTTCCAGCAACGCCGACGCTGGATCGCCACGCATGTCGCTGCCCATTTTGTCGATTTCATCGAGCAGGAACAGCGGGTTGCGGACGCCCACTTTTGTCATCTTTTGAATCAATCTACCTGGCATCGAACCGATATACGTCCGGCGATGACCACGAATTTCCGCTTCATCGCGCACACCACCGAGAGCCATGCGCACGAATTTACGGTTGGTGGCGTGAGCAATCGACTCCGCCAGCGAGGTTTTACCCACACCAGGAGGACCGACCAGGCACAACACCGGGCCACGAATCTTCTTCACGCGCTTTTGCACGGCGAGGTATTCGAGGATGCGTTCTTTGACTTCTTCCAGACCGTAGTGGTCGGCGTCGAGGATGTCTTCTGCACGCGCCAGGTCCAGACGCACTTTGCTCTGAGCCTTCCACGGCACCTGAACCAGCCAGTCGATGTACGAACGCACCACGGTCGCTTCCGCGGACATTGGCGACATTTGTTTCAGCTTGTTCAGTTCGGCCTGGGCCTTGGCCAAGGCGTCTTTCGGCAGGCCGGCGGCATCGATGCGTTTTTTCAGCTCTTCGATTTCGTTGTGGCCTTCATCGCTGTCGCCGAGTTCTTTCTGAATGGCCTTCATCTGCTCATTCAGGTAGTACTCGCGCTGGCTGCGCTCCATTTGTTTTTTGACGCGACCGCGAATGCGTTTTTCGACTTGCAGCAGATCGATCTCGGCATCCAGCAACGCCAGGACGTGCTCGACCCGGGCCGACAAATCGATGATTTCGAGAATTTCCTGCTTCTGCTCGATCTTCAGGGCCATGTGCGCGGCCATGGTGTCGACCAGGCGGCCTGGCTCGTCGATGCTGTTGAGCGACGACAGGACTTCAGCGGGGACTTTCTTGCCCAGCTGCACATATTGTTCGAACTGAGCCAGCAGGCTGCGGACAAACACTTCCGACTCGCGCTCAGGCGCATCGACTTCATCGATCAAGGAGACTTCGGCACGGCAGTGGCCGTCCACTTCGCTGAAGCGCTCCACGGCGCCGCGCTGCTCACCTTCGACCAGAACCTTGACCGTGCCGTCAGGCAACTTGAGCAACTGCAGAACGGTAGCGATCGTACCTACGCGATAAAGTGCTTCTTCACCGGGATCGTCGTCAGCAGGGTTTCTCTGGGCCAGCAGAAGGATCTGCTTGTCGCCCGTCATCGCTGCCTCGAGGGCTTCGATGGATTTCTCGCGCCCCACGAACAGCGGGATAACCATGTGCGGATAAACCACGACATCACGCAATGGCAGGAGAGGCAATTCGATGGTTGTCTTCATGATTTCGCCTCTACGGCGGCCATAAGGCCGTAAACAGATGGAAGTAAGCTTGAAACCAAGATGGGGGCTGCCTTGAAAAAAAACAAGCGCAAAGAGGACGTTAAAAATGCTTTAAAAGAAAAGGGGCCCGAAGGCCCCTTCTTTATTCCAGCTGCGTGACGCTTAAGCGTCTGGCGCGGCCTTGGCAGCCGGCTCACTGTTTTCGTAGATATACAGTGGCTTGGACTTGCCTTCTATAACGCTTTCATCGATCACTACTTTACTCACCTCGGACTGCGAGGGGATTTCATACATAGTGTCGAGCAATACACCTTCGAGAATCGAGCGCAGTCCACGGGCACCGGTCTTGCGTTCCAGGGCACGTTTGGCGACCGATTTGAGTGCGTCGGCCCGGAATTCCAGGTCCACGCCTTCCATCTCGAACAGCTTGGCATACTGTTTGGTCAGAGCATTTTTCGGCTCGGTGAGGATCTGCATCAATGCAGCTTCATCAAGCTCGTCCAGCGTGGCAAGAACCGGCAGACGACCGACGAATTCCGGGATCAGACCGAACTTGACCAGATCGTCAGGCTCGACTTCACGCAGGGATTCACCGACTTTCTTGCCTTCTTCCTTGCTGCGCACTTCTGCGTTGAAACCGATGCCGCCCTTGGTGGAACGGTTTTGAATAACCTTTTCCAGACCAGAGAATGCGCCGCCGCAGATGAACAGGATGTTACGGGTGTCAACCTGAAGGAATTCCTGCTGCGGATGCTTGCGACCACCTTGAGGCGGAACGGAAGCGACCGTACCTTCGATCAGCTTGAGCAGGGCCTGCTGCACGCCTTCACCGGAAACGTCCCGGGTGATCGACGGGTTGTCAGACTTGCGCGAGATCTTGTCGATCTCATCGATGTAGACAATGCCCATCTGGGCTTTTTCTACGTCGTAATCGCACTTCTGCAACAGCTTCTGAATGATGTTCTCGACATCTTCACCCACATAACCCGCCTCGGTGAGGGTGGTTGCGTCGGCGATGGTGAACGGAACGTTCAACAAGCGGGCCAGTGTTTCGGCAAGCAGGGTTTTACCCGAGCCTGTCGGGCCGATCAGCAAGATGTTGCTCTTGCCGAGTTCGACGTCGTCATTCTTTTTGTCACGCTGGTTCAGGCGTTTGTAGTGGTTGTACACCGCTACAGCCAGAACCTTTTTTGCACGCTCCTGACCAATCACGTACTGATCAAGGATGCCGCTGATTTCTTTAGGCGAAGGCAATTTATGCGCGCTGCTTTCCGCCTGGGCTTCCTGCACCTCCTCTCGGATGATGTCATTGCACAGGTCGACGCACTCGTCGCAGATAAAGACCGAGGGGCCGGCAATCAATTTGCGCACTTCATGCTGGCTTTTGCCACAGAAGGAGCAATAGAGCAGCTTGCCGTTGTCCTCGCCGTTGCGGGTGTCAGTCATTCGTTCGATCCAAATCCGATAGGCTTGCAACACAAGATGAAGGCTATTGCGGGCTTTTTCAAGCCCGCTGGTGATCGGACCAGCCGACCCGCCTTATTTTGAGCTGCTTATATTAAGCGGGGCGCTGGGTGATCACTTCATCGATCAACCCGTATTCACGCGCGGCTTCTGCACTCATGAAATTGTCGCGGTTGGTATCGCGCTCGATCTCTTCAAGCGTGCGCCCGCTGTGCTTGGCCATCAGCGTGTTGAGACGCTCACGAATGAAGAGGATTTCCTTGGCATGGATTTCGATATCCGAAGCCTGCCCCTGGAAACCGCCCAGTGGCTGGTGAATCATCACGCGTGAGTTCGGCAGGCAGTAACGCTTGCCAGGAGCACCGGCGGTCAGCAGGAATGCGCCCATGCTGCAGGCCTGACCGATACAGGTGGTCGACACGTTAGGCTTGATGAACTGCATGGTGTCGTAGATCGACATGCCCGCCGTCACCGAACCGCCCGGGGAGTTGATATAGAGATGGATGTCCTTGTCCGGGTTTTCCGCTTCAAGGAACAGCAGCTGCGCACAAATCAGGTTGGCCATGTAGTCCTCTACCGGACCCACCAGAAAGATCACCCGCTCCTTTAGAAGACGCGAGTAAATGTCGTAGGCGCGCTCGCCACGAGCAGACTGCTCGACAACCATCGGGACCAGGCCGCCTGCGGCCTGGATATCAGAGTTCTGCTGAATATACGAATTACGGAACATGCTCTGCAGTCACTCCCAAATAGTTATGTCTTGAATACGCATAAGCCAGCACGAAGGCTGGCTTATGGTGTGTGCTTCTTACCGCAGAAAAGATCAGTCGGCTTGTGGAGCTTCTACCGGCTTGACCGCTTCTTCGTAAGAGACCGATTTGTCGGTCACGCTAGCTTTCTGCAGAACAGTATCCACAACTTGCTCTTCCAGCACAACCGAACGGACTTCGTTCAGTTGCTGCTCGTTCTTGTAGTACCAGGACACAACCTGCTCAGGCTCTTGATAGGCCGAAGCCATTTCCTGGATCATTTCGCGAACGCGGGCTTCGTCAGGCTTGAGGTCGAATTGCTTGACCACTTCAGCCACGATCAGACCCAGAACAACGCGACGCTTGGCTTGCTCTTCGAACAGCTCGGCCGGCAGTTGATCAGGCTTGATGTTGCCGCCGAACTGCTGAACAGCCTGCACGCGCAGACGGTCAACTTCGTTGGACAGCAGAGCCTTTGGCACTTCGATCGGGTTGGTGGCCAGCAGACCGTCCATTACCTGATTCTTGACCTTGGATTTGATTGCCTGACGCAGCTCACGCTCCATGTTCTTGCGAACTTCGGCGCGGAAGCCTTCCAGACCGGTTTCCTTGATGCCGAATTGAGCGAAGAACTCTTCGTTCAGCTCAGGCAGTTTTGGCTCGGAAACAGTGTTCACAGTCACGGTGAACTCAGCGGTTTTGCCCGCCAGGTCCAGGTTCTGATAGTCAGCTGGGAAGGTCAGGTTCAGAACGCGCTCTTCGCCGGCTTTAGCGCCAACCAGACCGTCTTCGAAACCCGGGATCATGCGGCCGGAACCCAGAACCAGCTGAGTGCCTTTGGCGGAACCGCCAGCGAACACTTCACCGTCAACCTTGCCGACGAAATCGATGTTCAGTTGGTCGTCGTTCTGAGCGGCGCGATCGGCCACTTCGAAACGGGTGTTCTGCTTGCGCAGCACGTCCAGCATTTTGTCCAGATCGGCGTCAGCCACGTCAGCGCTCAGGCGCTCAACGGTGATGCCTTCGAAACCGGCAACGGTGAACTCAGGGAACACTTCGAAAATCGCGACGTATTCCAGGTCTTTGCCAGCTTCCAGGGATTTCGGCTCGATCGAAGGAGCGCCAGCCGGGTTCAGCTTTTGCTCAACTACGGCTTCGTAGAAAGAGGACTGGATGACGTCGCCGACAGCTTCCTGACGTGCATCAGCACCAAAACGGCGCTTGATTTCGCTCATCGGCACTTTGCCTGGACGGAAACCAGCGATCTTGGCCTTTTGGGCGGTCTGCTGCAGACGCTTGTTGACCTGAGTCTCGATGCGCTCAGCCGGCACGGTGATGCTCATGCGGCGCTCAAGAGCAGAAGTATTTTCAACAGAAACTTGCATGGATATTCCTCGTTGCACAGACGTTGGCCGGCCGTTTCCGACCCCAGAATCAAGGGCATGCATTCTAGTAGGTCAAACTCAAGAAGTCACCCTACTGAAAACGGGTAACAACGCAGCAGGCAATTTATAGGTGCGAATGCATGAATGCATCTCGCCCCGGTGGCAAATACAGCCAATCATGCCAGGGCTCTGCGCCAACCCTTCTATATATAGAAGCGATTGCCAGGCATCTCCCTGACAGCCGATCTCGCGAGCAAGACCGGCGAGCAGCACGGCATCATCGAGAAACAAAAATACGACGAAACGCCCTGCGCCTGCGACCCAGAACCTGCGGTCGCGAAACACTCAAACCACTAAAACAAAAAAGGCGCCAGACTGTTAAATCTGGCGCCTTTCGGAATATGGGGTGGACGATGGGGATCGAACCCACGACAACGGGAGTCACAATCCCGTGCTCTACCAACTGAGCTACGCCCACCATATTGCGTAACAAAGAAGCCAAACAACTTCTTCGTTGAGCCCCAACCAAGCCAGCGGCCTGAATGAAGCTTTATTTGGTGCGGATGAAGAGACTCGAACTCTTACGCCTCGCGGCGCTGGAACCTAAATCCAGTGTGTCTACCAATTCCACCACATCCGCATGTAGCCGTTAAAGCAAAGGCGCCAGACTGTTAATCTGGCGCCTTTCGAAATATGGGGTGGACGATGGGGATCGAACCCACGACAACGGGAGTCACAATCCCGTGCTCTACCAACTGAGCTACGCCCACCATATCGCGCTACTTGTGCCAAAGCTGCCTAATGGCGCACCCGGCAGGACTCGAACCTGCGACCATCCGCTTAGAAGGCGGATGCTCTATCCAGCTGAGCTACGGGCGCCTTGTTAATCTGTACCCTTGAAGGACTACAAACTAAGTGCTTTCCAGCCTTGCAGAATCGTAATTCCACTCGACCTTCTTAACCAGTGCTAGGCTGTGCCCGACAAGTGCGACGAATAGTATAGAGCCCCCCGTAGGGCGTCAAATCCTTTTTAAAAAAAATTCATTTAATTAAAGGGGTTAGAGGAATTTGCAGACCAAGCGCCTTTGCCCTCACCTCATGACATGCGAGAATGCGTTCTCTTTTTTTCCCCTCTCGATGGTTAATCACGCGCAATGACTGCACAACTAATCGACGGCAAATCGATCGCCGCCAGCCTGCGCCAGCAGATCGCCAAACGCGTTACCGAGCGTCGCCAGCAAGGCCTGCGCACTCCCGGTCTAGCGGTGATCCTGGTCGGCAGCGATCCTGCCTCTCAGGTTTATGTCTCGCACAAGCGTAAAGACTGTGAAGAGGTCGGCTTCATTTCCCAAGCCTACGACCTGCCTTCCGAAACCACTCAAGAAGCGCTGACCGCCCTGATCGATCGCCTGAACGACGACCCGGCAATCGACGGCGTTCTGCTTCAGCTTCCGTTGCCTGAACACCTGGACGCGTCCAAATTGCTGGAACGCATTCGTCCGGACAAAGACGTCGACGGCTTCCATCCTTATAACGTCGGTCGTCTGGCCCAGCGCATTCCGCTGCTGCGCCCTTGCACGCCCAAAGGGATCATGACCCTGCTGGAAAGCACCGGGGCCGATCTTTACGGGATGGACGCAGTGGTCGTCGGTGCTTCCAACATTGTCGGGCGACCGATGGCGATGGAATTGCTGCTGGCCGGTTGCACCGTGACCGTCACCCACCGCTTCACCAAGGATCTGGCAGGCCACGTCGGTCGTGCCGATCTGGTGGTGGTCGCCGCCGGCAAGCCGGGCCTGGTCAAGGGTGAATGGATCAAGGAAGGCGCGATCGTGATCGACGTCGGCATCAACCGTCAGGAAGACGGCAAACTGGTCGGCGACGTGATCTATGAAACCGCCCTGCCCCGCGCTGGCTGGATCACTCCAGTACCGGGCGGCGTCGGCCCGATGACCCGCGCCTGCCTGCTGGAAAACACGCTGTACGCAGCGGAAACGCTGCACAGCTGAGTTCACGCCTCGATCCAGGCAACGAACAAAAGAACCCTGCCAATGGCGGGGTTCTTTTTGCCCGTGGAATGACACTACCACTCGCCGGAAACCTGCTGTTTTGTAGGGCTTTTCAAGGACTTTGACTTGTCGATTGAACAACCATCGACAGTTCTTCAGCCATACTCCTAAAATGCGTCGTTTTTAAAGAAACAGCCCGTTACAAAACGGCTAATCCACACCTTATGAGTCTGCCAGCGTGAAAATCCGTCTTTCCATCCTGAGCCTATTTTTTGTATTTACAGGGACGTTCATCACGCCAGCGGTCAATGCTGCTGAAACCACCGCGGCACCTCGAGATACGAAACAACTCAAGCTGGCTTCCGGCAGCTCTTTGCTGCTGGATATGCAGACCAACAAAGTCATCTATGCCAGCAACCCCGATGTGGTTGTCCCTATCGCCTCCGTCAGCAAATTGATGACTGGTCTTGTCGTGGTCGAAGCCAGGCAGAACATGGACGAGTACATCAATATCAACATCAGCGATACGCCAGAAATGAAAGGCGTGTATTCCCGGGTGAAACTCAAAAGCGAATTGCCGCGCAGGGAAATGCTGCTGATCGCGCTGATGTCCTCGGAAAACCGCGCAGCCGCGAGCCTGGCCCACCACTATCCGGGCGGCTATGTCGCATTCATTGCCGCGATGAACGCCAAGGCCAAGGCGCTGGGCATGACCAGCACCCACTTCGTCGAACCGACTGGCCTCTCCCCTCGTAACGTTTCTACCGCACGCGACCTGAGCAAATTGCTGATCGCGGCGCACAAGTACCCGTTATTGACCGAGTTGAGCACCACCAAGGAAAAAACCGTCTCGTTTCGCAAGCCCAATTACAGCCTGGGTTTCCGCAACACCGACCATCTGGTCGGCAAGCCGAACTGGGACATCAAGTTGACCAAAACCGGTTTCACCAACGAAGCGGGTCACTGCCTGGTGCTGGTGACCAGCATGGGTAATCGTCCGGTGGCGCTGGTGATTCTCGATGCGTACGGCAAGTACACGCACTTCGCCGATGCCAGTCGTATTCGCAACTGGGTCGAGACCGGCAGGGGCGCCAATGTTCCGTCTGAGGCCTTGCAGTACAAGTCGGAGAAGAACCTCAAGCACCGTCAGAGTGGTGTGGTTGAGGCTTCGAAGTAGTTGGGGATATATCCGTTTCTTCGGTAACGGCGGCTTATGGTTTCGCCCTTACGGCGAGTCACTTGGAAAAGCCCCAAGTAACCAAGGGCTCTTGCCCCTTTCGTTCGGTGCCTCGCTAATGCTCGGCATGCCCTCGCTCCGGTCCTGCTCCGTGGGCCCGCCGC
>NZ_JAGYFX010000111.1:0-18946 GCF_019946615.1 Pseudomonas sp. BF-R-01 | reverse complement strand
GCGTCATGCAGGCCAACAGCCTTGAACGCTTCGGTCATCTGTTCGGCGCCGGCCGCCAGCATCGCCGTGTGCGCAAAGTGATCGGACAAACCGCCCACCACCACCGGCCCCAATCCACCACCCAGCAAATACAGCCCGGCAAAGAACAACGCCATCGCCGTGGCCCGCAGGCGTGGTTCGACCACGTCCTGGATGGCCGTGTAAACGCAGGTGTAGAAGTTGTAGGCAAACAACCAGCCCAGACTGAACACCGCCACGAACACCCCGATCTCGATCCGCCCGGCATGCAACGCCCACGCGGTGCACACCGTCGAAACGATCAGGCTGAACGCCGCAAACAGCAGCCGCCCATTGGCCACCCGCTGGTGAATCTTGTCCGCGACCCAGCCGCCCAACGTCAGGCCGAACAGCCCCGTCACACCGACGATCACACCGGTCGCCACCGCCGCTTCGTGCAATGGCATCAGGAAGTAGCGTTGCAACATCGGCACCAGGAAGGAGTTGCAGGCATAGGTCGCGAAGTTGAAACACAGCCCCGCCATCACCAGCCACAGAAAGGTCGGCACCGCCAGCACCCGGCGGATCGGCCGGTCCACACGCTCCTGCGAGACCTGCACACTTTCCGCTGCGCCGCGTTTCGGTTCCTTGATGAAAAACATGAAGACCGCCAGGATCAGCCCCGGCACCGCCGCGATGAAGAACGGCGCGCGCCAGCTGTCGAACGCCTTGACCATCCAGCCGATGGTGAAGAACGCCAGCAGCAGGCCCAACGGCAGACCCAGCATGAAAATGCCCATCGCACGCGCACGGCGGTGGGCCGGGAACAGGTCGCCGATCAGCGAGTTGGCGGCAGGTGCGTAACTGGCCTCACCGATACCGATGCCCATGCGCACGATCAGGAAACTCCAGAAACTGCCCACCAGCCCGTTGACCGCTGTCAGCCCGCTCCAGGCCGCCAGCCCCCACCCCATCAACTTGGCGCGCGAACCGGTATCGGCCATCCGCCCCAGCGGCAGCCCGGCAATCGCATAGACAATGGTGAAGGCGGTACCGATGATTCCCAGCTGAAAGTCGCTGAGGTGCCATTCCATACGGATCGGCTCGATGATGATAGCCGGAATGGTGCGATCGAAGAAATTGAACAGATTGGCCAGGAACAGCAGGAACAGAATGCGCCAGGCATTCGCCGCTTGGGTCGAGTTCTGCATGGGTCCGTCTCTTTTTATTGTTTTTGGGGCATCACTGTCCCCGGAACCTGCAATCTAGTCAGGCCCGGTGCAACTGTCTGTAATTATTCGTAAGGCTGATATCAACCCATGGCGCCAGTGGAACTGACTTGCAAGCGATGGCGATGCCACATTCAACATTCATGTGACTGATATACCGGTCGCATCGCCCGTCCCACAGCGGGTTGGTGGTGTTTTCCATGATCCGACCAACCGTTGAAAAATACCTCTGTGCCCCCCTTCCAAAGCCCGAGGCGAAGCCTAGAATAGCGGCCTTGTCTGCCACACCATGCCCCCATCCCTCCTTTGATTATCGCCCATGTCCGAAGCCAGTCCGTGTCTGAATTGCGGTGCCTGCTGTTCTCACTTTCGCGTGTCTTTTTTCTGGGGTGAATGCACCTCGGCCGGAGGTGTAGTGCCCGATGAACTGGTGGCGCCGATCAGCCCCAGCCGGGTGGCCATGCTCGGCACCGACTGTAAACCGACTCGTTGTGTCGGATTGGTCGGTGAAGTCGGCACCGCGGTGCAATGCTCGATTTACGACCAACGCTCCAGTACTTGCCGCGAGTTCGATGCCTCTTGGGCCAACGGCGAGGCGAATGTGGATTGCGATGCGGCACGAGCCGCCTTCGGGTTACCAGCGCTGCAACCCGATTTACCTTATGAGCAGATCGCCTGAGCCTTAGCCGTAAACGCTATAACACTTATGCCAAAATCATTAGTGCCAATGTGCCATCACCGCTGACGCTCTTTGTATGACCTCTATACTCCAAAGCATTCGCCAGCGTGCATGGCGCGGGCCGGGACAAGACGGGGCATGCTATGGAGTGGCTTGGTTTGCATTTTTTTACCGAGCTGGCCGCGAACGGGCAAGTTGTCCTCAATTGCACACATGATCCTTTTCTGGTGCTGCTGGCCTATCTGGTCGCCTGTGTGGGCGGCTTCGCCACGCTGGACATGGCCGAACGAGTCGGGCATTCGGAAAACCCGGCGTCACAACGGCTGTGGCGCTGGATCGGCGCCGGATGCCTGGCAGGCGGCATCTGGGCCATGCACTTCATCGGCATGCTGGCGTTTCAAGCGCCGGTCGAGATTCAATACGAACTGCCCGTCACCCTTGCCTCCCTGCTGATTGCCCTGTTCGCCTCGTGGCTGGCGATGCACACCCTCAGTCATCCTCACCTGAGCATCCGGCAGTACATCCAGGCGGCCATTTGCATTGGCCTGGGCATCGCGATCATGCATTACGTGGGCATGGCGGCGATGCGTTCGAATGCGATGACGTATTACGAACCGGTGCTGTTCATCCTTTCCATCGTCATCGCCATTGGCGCCAGCCTCGCGGCGCTGTTGCTGTCGAGTCGATTGCGCGAAGGCTCTGGCCTGCTCCATCAATTGGTCAAATTCAGCGCCAGCCTGGTGCTCGGGGCGGGCATTATCAGCATGCATTTCACCGGCATGGCCGCCTTCAGCCTGGTGTTGCCGACCGGCAGCCCGCTGACGTTGCCCGGTGACAACAATCACCTGCAACTGGGGCTGACGGTGGCGGTCATCACGCTACTGATCATCGGCAGCAGCATCAGCGCAGCACTGGCGGACAAGAAACTGCAACACAAGGAACGCGACCTGCAACGGGTCAACACGCTGCTCGGCCAACTGGATCAGGCGCGAATGTCGCTGCAAGAAGTGGCGAACTATGACGCCCTGACCAACCTGATCAACCGCCGCGGCTTCAACCAGATTTTCGCCGAGAAGCTGCTCCAGAAAACCGATGAAGGCGGCATGCTCGCGGTGATGTTTCTGGACATCGACCACTTCAAGCGGATCAACGACAGCCTCGGCCACGACGCCGGCGACGAATTGCTCAAAGTCCTGGCCCAGCACATCAAGGGGTCGGTACGCAGTCACGAAGATGTGGTGGCGCGTTTCGGCGGTGACGAGTTCTGCCTCCTCATCAGCCTGCGTGAACGCGAGGAAGCACGGGCCATGGCCCAGCGCATCATGTTGAAGATGAAGGAACCGATCGAGCTGTCCGGGCGGCGCATGGTCATGACCACCAGCATCGGCATCAGCCTGTTTCCGGAGGATGGCACCACCTGCGAGGAATTGCTGAAACACGCCGACCTGGCGCTGTACCAGTCCAAGGGCGGCGGCCGCAATGGCCTGAATTTCTTCAGCCCGAACCTGAAAACCCGAGCCACGCTGGAGCTGCAACTCGAAGAGGAACTGCGCCACGCCCTGCATGAAAACACCGGGCTGATCCTGCATTACCAACCGATTTTCGACTTGCAAACCGCACAGGTCAGCAAGCTGGAAGCGCTGGTCCGCTGGCAACATCCGGTTCACGGGCTGCTGACACCAGACCGCTTCATTGCCATCGCCGAGGCCAACGGGTTGATTGCCGAGCTGGACAATTGGGTTCTGCGCAAAGCCTGCGAGGACCTGAGCGAGTTGTCACGTCAGGGCTACGAAGAACTGCACATCGCCGTCAACTGCTCGCCGCTGAACCTGGCGCGCGAAGACCTCGCCGATGAAATCGAACACGCGTTGCGGGTTGCCGGAGTGGCGCCGCAGCGACTGGAACTGGAAGTGACCGAGAACGCGCTGATGGTCAACATCGCCAATTCGCTGGTGTTGTTGCGCCAGATCCGCGCCCTCGGCGTGTCGCTGTCGATCGACGAATTCGGCACCGGTTATTCCTCCCTCGCCTACCTCAAGCGCCTGCCGCTCAACTCGCTGAAGATCGATCGCTCGTTCATCCAGGACATTCCCAAGTCGACTCAGGACATGGAAATCGTTCAGGCGATTATCGTCATGGCTCACACCCTGCATTTGCAGGTGATCACCGAAGGCGTCGAAACCCTTGAGCAATACGAGTTTCTCCAGCGCAACGGCTGTGATTTCGTCCAGGGCTACCTGCTCAGCCGCCCGGTGCCGCTGGCGGAACTGCGTCCGGTGCTGAGTGAAATCAACCAGCGCCAACACGGGCACACGATCAGCCCGCTGAGTCCGGTTCGCGGTACAGCTGCACCAGGGTCGACGGATCTTTTTCCAGGAATCCCTGGCTACCATGCAACCGCATCAATTGTGCGGCCAATCCGCTGATGGGCGTGGCCGAACCTTGCTCACGGGAAAATTTCACCGCGGTATCGAGGTCCTTGAGCAGCGTGCGCACGTGCCATTTCACCGGTTCAAAACGGCTTTCGGCCATTTGCGGGGCGAGGATCTGCAACGGCTTTGAATCGGCAAAACCGCCGGCGAGCGCTTCGGCAATCAGGCTGGCCTGCACACCGGAACGTTCGGCCAGCGCCACGACTTCGGCGATGACCAGCGCGTTACAGGCAACGATCATCTGATTGCAGGCCTTGGTCACCTGCCCCGCCCCGACCGCGCCCATATGAGTGACACGTTGGCCGAGGCTGAGCAGAACAGGCCTGACACGCTCAAAGTCCGCCGCTTCGCCGCCCACCATGATTGCCAGGCTCCCGGCCTCGGCGCCGACAACGCCCCCGGACACCGGAGCATCCAGCCAGCGCATGCCGGTCTGGCTGGCCAACTGCGCCGACATTTCCCGCGTCGCGGTGGGTTCCAGGCTGGAAAAATCCACCAGCAACTGGCCGCTTTTCCCACCTTCGGCCACTCCGCCCGGACCAAACACCACCTCGCGCACCACGGCCGTGTCGGCCAGGCACAACATCAGCACATCGGCGTGCCGGCACAGCTCGGCAGGCGTGGCAACTTGTCGCGCGCCCGCCTCGACCAGCGGCGCACATTTAGCCGGATTACGGTTCCATACAGTCAGCGAAAACCCCGCAGCCAGCAGGCGCCGACACATCGGCAGGCCCATAAGGCCGATACCGGCAAAACCCAACGAAGGTAGGGTTGACATCATTTGGCCTCCTTTTTCATTAAAGATCGCCAAATATTGGCCGATTCATCATGACTAAGGAAAGGATTCCCCCGAGTGATGTTCAGGCCCAGTCCCTGACGCTTGGGCCCAATACGCGCTGAAAAAAGACGCGAGAACCCATCCGTGATGGCTTGACGACACGTTGTCGTCCAGCCAACCAGCCCAGGTACATGGCGCACAATGACTTCTAAAAACAATCCGGCCACTGCGATATCCGATCTGACGCTGAGCCCCGCGGCGAACAGCCCCACGCCGTCGAAGCCATTGAGCCCCTCGCGCCCGTTGGCGACTCAGCAATACCTGTACTTCACCGAGACCAATACCGACCGCATCCTCGATAACCTCGACGGTCTGCGCGACATGGTGTTCCCGCGCCCGCCGCACCTGGAAGGCGATAACGAACAGCACAACGATCAGGAATTCCCGTCGGTGTGCCTGATCGGCCTCGGTCGCTGCGGCTCGAACATCGCGCTGGACGTCGCGGAGCTGGTGTACAACGCCCGCAAGTTCTACCTCAACGAATTCAACAACGAAGATCGCCTGTCGCCGGACAAGCGCTACGCGGAAAAGGGCTACAGCCCGGCCCAGTGGATCCGCAACAACCTGCGCCTGGGCCCGAACAAGGCCACCAAGCCGGTGTTCCTGGTCGAACCACTGGTGATGCTCGGCGACCTCGACAAAGACATCGCCGGTCGCATCCGTTTCTCGCGCAAAGGCGAAAAAAGCGGCTTCCTGCGCGACTACAGCAAAATGAAGATCATGGACTTGTCGGAAGTCCACGCCGGTGGCGCCGGTAACGCGCCGATCCTCGGTCAGTACCTGGCCAAGATCATCCTGAACAAGGACACCCAGCGTTTCTCCAGCCCGGACTGGAAGATGATTCACTCGTACCTGATCGACAGCTGCGGCATCAAGGCCAACCAGTCGCGCCTGTACTTCTCGATCTTCAGTGCCGGCGGCGGTACCGGTTCGGGCATGGCTTCGGAATTCGGCCTGGCCCAGCAGCACTCGTACATGAACAAGACGTTCGACACCAAGCCGATGGACGAGCACGACGGCAAAAGCGGTCATTCCTTCGTCTTCGAACCGATTTTCACCAGCGGCATCTGCGTTCTGCCGAACATTTCCGATCACCGCAGTGAAATGTCCGAGGCGCTGCACATCAACGCCGGTCGCCTGCTGTGCAAATACCTGTCGGAAGAGTGGGACTTCTCCTACAACTTCGCCAACGAAGACAGCAGCGAAGCCAGCGTCATGGGCCGTATCCGCCCATGGAACGCGATGATGCTGATTTCCAACGACATCATGCGTTATGCCGAAGAAAGCGATGACGGCAACATCCAGAACATCGACGTCAACGCGATGGAAAAGCACGCCAACCAATACATCTCGCAGCAGATCTTCAACATTCTGACGGCGCAGGCGGTCACGACTGACTACGACCAGAACTATTTCCGTCGCGCGGGCATCGACATCGGCGAAACCATTCGCCTCGACGCCAACGACCTGTTCATGAGCCTGGCCGGCCCGGTGGCGATTGCCTACGCAGAATCCGTAGTGCCGGAAACCCCGCCGCCAAGCAGTGACAAGTTCAAGGTGTTCGAGAAAGAGCCGCAGCGCCTGAACATCGATGACCTGTTCTTCCGCTCCATCGACCTGCCGCACTTCAACAAAGTGACCCAGGCCATCGAAGGCATCAGCCTGCTGCCGATCGAGTCCAAGCGCTATCGCGCCTCGCTGGAGCAGTACAAGAATTCCGGTTACGACGCGGCCGCGTTGCACGACCTGCACTTCTTCAAGAACTGCTCGTCGGTGGTGTCGATTGTTTCGCTGCCGAAAGACTACAAGCTGTCGTACATGGACCTGAACCGGTTGAAGACTCACCTCAACAGCCTGTTCCCGAACACCACGCTCAAGCGTTATGCGCTGGTGATCGGCGCGTCGGCCAACTTGTCGCTGACCACCTTGATCGCCAAGAGCCCGTGCCTGTCGGACGACTTCCTGACGCTGATCGTGGCCTTCATCAAGCGCTGCTTCGCGAAGAACCCGTACCGCTTCGACGACACGCTGGACAACTCGATCCTCGACTTCATCATCAACGAAGACTTCAACGAAGAGCTGATCGACGACTTGCTGAACGAGTTCGAGAACCCGGCGAAGATCCTCGATACCAACTGGTATGCGATCAAACCGATGTACGAGAAGAAGTACCGCGAGCTGATCAACGACAAGGAAAAATTTGTCTCGATCAATGACATTCGCCTGTCGCGCGATTGCGTGAAAAAGGCGATCAAGTACCTGCGCGAGATCTACCGTCACCGGATTGGCAAGACCAAGGTTATTTCGCTTAATAACCATACGGGAAAGACGTTTACCGTCTGATCTGATGCCGCTCCTCAGGCTTTTAGATTCAAGCTTGGGGGGCATATCCGTTTTTTGGGTGATGGCGGATATTGGTTTCGCCCTTACGGCGAGTTACTTGGAAAAGCGCCAAGTAACCAAGCGCTCTTGCCCCACCACTCGGCACCTCGCTCTGGCTCGGTGTGCCCTCACTCCGGCATTGCTCCGCGGGTCGCCGCGATGGGCCATCCCTGGCCCAGCGCGGCTAAACCGGCATCCTTGCCGGTTTCCCCGCTGCGCAATGCCTGCGTTCGGCCAGCGTGGTTAACGGAGCGCTTGCGATCAAAATCAAAAACGAGGCGGCCTTTGGGCCGACCGGGGCGTCAAGCGGGCGCGCTGCGCTTGTTTGACCGTGCTGACGCCGATCCCAAGTAGGAGCGAGCCTGCTCGCGAAAAACGCCCAGCCACCGCGCACATTCAGGCAGCCCGCGTCATCGTTAACGTCCATCGCCAGCAAGCCGGCTCCTACAGGGGATTGGTGTACAAGTCCGGAATGAGTGTACGAAACAAAGAAGGACAACGCGGACCACCAAAGAGCCAGGTCGGCTATCAGGCCGCCTCGCGCGGTGTTGATCTGGCTTTTGATTTTGATCTGCTTGCCCCATGGGGAGGCCGAGTGGAGGTTTTGCGCAGTGGGCAACCCGGCATGGATGCCGGGTTAGCCGCCCCCGGCCATGGATGGCCGATGGCGGCGGGCCCACGGAGCAGGACCGAAGCGAGGGTATGCCGAGCCATGGCGAGGCACCGGACGAAAGGGGCAAGAGCGCTTGGTTACTTGCCGCTTTTGCAAGTGACTCGCCGTAAGGGCGAAACCCATAGAGGTCGTTACCGCAGCAATGGATATGTACACAAAACCACAACTCCCAGCCTGAATAGCCCCCCAAATCCAACATCCAGAAACAATTAAGCAGCCCATCGGCTGCTTAATAAACTGTGCCCGTTACGTTTACGTCACCGTTATGCCAACTCCGCCTGTGGCCTTTCTCTACGGCAACATGCCATCACGCTACTCGGCTACACACTTTTCCCCGGCGAAGCGACGCACTCATTCGGTGCACAACTTCACTTCGTCGCCCTTTCCTGGATCAGAATCCACGGCGAAACCACCACTGCCCACAACTCCGGATCACGTTCGAAAAGATCCAGCGCCCGCGTTTCAGACAGCTTGGCGACCGTGTCGGCGGCCAGCCAGGCAGCCACTTTCGTCCCTTCGTCCGTCGCCACAGCCTCGGCCACCGCGATCAAATCCAGACCGGGATCGACCCACAATAGGGCACCCTTGGCGAAGAAGGGCTCCAGCTCCTTCCAGGTAATAGATGCGGTTTCACCAAGCAGCTTGGCATAGAGGGTGCTAGGTTCTTGAGTCATGGGTCCTGTCCGGAAAAGAAATCGACGTGGATGATAACGTCGGTGGTCAGGCAGAAAAACCCGGATGCAATTGAGTTACCGATTGAAAACTGCAGGAAAGCCAAGGATTGCTGAGAATTCAGCTACAACCCCCGCCGCAATTCTGTCTTTTTCTTTCAAAAAAGCGACACCCTCAGGTTTTGCCCCCCGGCGCTGCCTTCCCAGGCTAACAATCGGCGCTCTACACTGTACCGGTACAGTTGCCGGGGGCATTTTCCGGAGGATATTCGAAGATATCTGACCCGGTTCTGCTGCTACGGCGCCAGGACTATAAAAACTACAACAGTAAGAGTGGAGCACTATGACTAAGGCTACTAAGCAGATTTCCAAACTGTTTGCCGCTATGGTTCTGGCCGGGGTTGCCAGCCATTCGTTCGCAGCTGACACCATCAAGATCGGCATCGCCGGCCCTAAAACCGGCCCTGTAGCCCAATACGGCGACATGCAGTTCAGTGGCGCCAAAATGGCCATCGAACAGATCAACGCCAAGGGCGGCGTAGACGGCAAGAAACTCGAAGCCGTTGAATACGATGACGCCTGTGATCCAAAACAAGCTGTGGCTGTCGCGAACAAGGTCGTCAACGACGGCGTCAAGTTCGTAGTCGGTCACCTGTGCTCCAGCTCCACTCAACCGGCTTCGGACATCTACGAAGACGAAGGCGTGATCATGATCACCCCGGCTGCCACCAGCCCGGACATCACCAATCGCGGTTACAAAATGATCTTCCGTACTATCGGTCTGGACAGCGCCCAGGGCCCTGCCGCCGGTAACTACATTGCCGACTTCGTAAAACCGAAGATCGTTGCTGTCCTGCACGACAAACAGCAATACGGTGAAGGCATCGCCAGCGCCGTGAAGAAAACCCTGGAAGGCAAAGGCGTCAAGGTTGCCGTGTTCGAAGGCATCAACGCCGGCGACAAAGACTTCTCTTCGATGGTCTCCAAGCTCAAGCAAGCCAACGTCGACTTCGTCTACTACGGCGGCTACCACCCGGAGCTGGGCCTGATCCTGCGTCAATCCCAGGAAAAAGGCCTGAAAGCCAAGTTCATGGGTCCGGAAGGCGTGGGTAACGATTCCATTTCGCAGATCGCCAAGGAAGCTTCCGAAGGCCTGCTGGTGACCCTGCCGAAATCCTTCGACCAGGATCCTGCCAACATCGCCCTGGCTGACGCGTTCAAAGCGAAGAAAGAAGACCCGAGCGGTCCGTTCGTGTTCCCGGCCTACTCGGCGGTGACCGTAATTGCCGACGGTATCAAGGCTGCCAAGTCCGAAGACTCCGCCAAAGTGGCTGAAGCCATCCACAAAGGCACCTTCAAGACCCCTACCGGCGACCTGAGCTTCGACGAGAAGGGCGACCTGAAAGACTTCAAATTTGTGGTTTACGAGTGGCACTTCGGCAAACCAAAAACTGAAGCCAAGCCTCAGTAAGGCGTTGCCTGACTGACTGCCAATAAAGCCCACGGCGTGCCGTGGGCTTTGTTTTACGAACGTATTGGGCCGCGCTGGCGTGATCCGCCAGTCTCCCCACCTGAAAATCTCAAAACCGTCATCAGCGGTTCGCTGGCAAACCTCGCGTTCGAAGTGGATGCAGATCCACGGGGCTCGAGCGGGAAAATGACTCCACCAGTGAAATGCGTATCAGGTTTTTAGGAGCGCTGTAATGCCTGACATCTATCACTTCTTCCAACAGCTGGTTAATGGTCTGACCATTGGCAGCACGTATGCCCTGATCGCCATCGGCTATACGATGGTTTACGGCATCATTGGAATGATCAACTTCGCCCACGGCGAGGTGTACATGATCGGTTCCTACGTGGCGTTCATCGCCATTGCGGGCCTCTCCATGATGGGACTCGACAGTGTTCCGCTGTTGATGACCGCCGCTTTCCTCGCGACCATCGTCGTGACCAGTGCCTACGGTTACAGCATCGAACGGATCGCCTACCGCCCCTTGCGCGGCAGCAACCGTCTGATCCCGCTGATTTCCGCCATCGGCATGTCGATTTTCCTGCAGAACACGGTTCTGCTGGCGCAAGACTCCAAGGACAAATCCATCCCCAACCTGATCCCCGGCAACTTCGCCATCGGGCCAGGTGGCGCACATGAAGTGCTGATTTCCTACATGCAAATCGTGGTGTTCGTGGTGACCCTGATCGCCATGCTCGGCCTGACGCTGTTCATCTCCCGCTCTCGCCTGGGTCGCGCCTGCCGCGCCTGTGCCGAAGACATCAAGATGGCCAACCTGCTGGGTATCAACACCAACAACATCATCGCCCTGACCTTCGTCATCGGTGCCGCACTGGCGGCCATCGCGGCCGTGCTGCTGAGCATGCAATACGGCGTGATCAACCCGAACGCCGGTTTCCTGGTCGGCCTCAAGGCCTTCACCGCAGCGGTACTGGGCGGTATCGGCAGCATCCCCGGCGCCATGCTCGGCGGGATCGTGCTTGGGGTGGCGGAAGCCTTCGGTGCCGATATCTTCGGCGACCAGTACAAGGACGTCGTGGCGTTCGGCCTATTGGTTCTGGTGTTGTTGTTCCGGCCTACCGGCCTGTTGGGCCGTCCGGAGGTTGAAAAAGTATGACTAGGAATCTTAAACAGGCGTTGTTCAGCGCCTTGCTGGTGTGGGCCGTTGCCTACCCGGTACTCGGTCTGAAGCTGACCATTGTCGGCATCAACCTCGAAGTCCATGGCACCAGCACTGCCACGCTGATCACCATCGCCGTGTGCTCGGTACTGATGTTCCTGCGAGTGCTGTTCGACCAGCAGATCAGCTCGGCCTGGAAATCCTCGCCCAACCTGCCGGTGATGCCGGCCAAGGCCAGTAATTTCCTGACCCTGCCGACCACCCAACGCTGGATCATCATCGCGTTGATCGTCGGCGCGCTGGTCTGGCCGTTCTTCGGTTCTCGCGGTGCGGTGGATATCGCCACGCTGGTGCTGATCTACGTGATGCTCGGCCTGGGCCTGAACATCGTGGTCGGTCTGGCCGGCCTGCTCGACCTCGGTTACGTCGGCTTCTATGCCGTCGGCGCCTACAGCTACGCGCTGCTGTCGCACTACTACGGCTTGAGCTTCTGGATCTGCCTGCCGATCGCCGGCCTGATGGCGGCCACTTTCGGCTTCCTGCTCGGTTTCCCGGTCCTGCGTCTGCGCGGTGACTACCTGGCGATCGTGACCCTGGGCTTCGGCGAAATCATCCGTCTGTTCCTGCGTAACCTGACCGACATCACCGGTGGTCCGAACGGCATCAGCAACATCGAGAAACCGACGTTCTTCGGCCTGACTTTCGAACGCAAAGCGGCCGAAGGCCTGCAGACGTTCCACGAGTACTTCGGCCTGGAATACAACTCGATCAACAAGGTGATCTTTCTTTACCTGGTCGCGCTGTTCCTCGCGCTGTTTGCGCTGTTCGTCATCAACCGCTTGCTGCGCATGCCCCTGGGCCGCGCTTGGGAAGCGTTGCGTGAAGACGAAATCGCCTGCCGTGCTCTGGGTCTGAACCCGACGATCATCAAGCTCTCGGCTTTCACCCTCGGCGCGTGCTTCGCCGGTTTCGCGGGCAGCTTCTTCGCCGCGCGTCAGGGCCTGGTGACACCGGAGTCCTTCACCTTCATCGAGTCGGCGACCATCCTCGCCATCGTGGTGCTGGGTGGCATGGGCTCGCAACTGGGTGTCGTACTCGCCGCCACGGTGATGATCCTGTTGCCGGAAATGATGCGTGAGTTCAGTGAATACCGCATGTTGATGTTCGGCGCCTTGATGGTGCTGATGATGATCTGGCGTCCTCAAGGTCTGCTGCCCATGCAACGTCCTCACATGGAGCTGCGCAAATGAGCCGCGAGATCCTTAAAGTCGAAAACCTGAGCATGCGCTTCGGCGGCTTGCTGGCCGTCAATGGCGTAGCCCTGAGCGTAAAAGAGAAACAGGTCGTGGCACTGATCGGCCCCAACGGCGCCGGCAAGACCACCGTGTTCAACTGCCTGACCGGTTTCTACAAGCCGAGCGGCGGCAGCATCATGCTGGACGGCGAGCCGATCGAAGGCCTGCCCGGCCACAAGATCGCCCTCAAAGGCGTGGTGCGCACCTTCCAGAACGTGCGGCTGTTCAAGGACATGACGGCGGTCGAGAACCTCTTGATCGCCCAGCACCGTCACCTGAACACCAACTTCCTGGCGGGCCTGTTCAAGACCCCGGGCTTCCGCAAAAGCGAACGCGAAGCCATGGAGTTCGCCGAGTACTGGCTGGACAAGGTCAACCTCAAGGCGTTCGCCAACCGTCCGGCCGGCACCCTGGCCTACGGTCAGCAACGTCGCCTGGAAATCGCCCGCTGCATGATGACCCGTCCGCGGATCCTCATGCTCGACGAACCGGCTGCCGGCCTGAACCCGAAGGAAACCGAGGATCTCAAGGCGCTGATCAGCATGCTGCGTGAAGAGCACAACGTCACCGTGCTGCTGATCGAACATGACATGAAACTGGTCATGAGCATTTCCGACCACATCGTCGTGATCAACCAGGGCACGCCTCTGGCCGACGGTACGCCGGAACAGATCCGCGACAATCCTGAAGTGATCAAAGCCTACCTGGGGGAAGCGTAAATGCTGCAATTCGAAAACGTTTCCACCTTCTACGGCAAGATCCAGGCGCTGCACAGCGTCAACGTCGAAGTCCGTCAGGGCGAGATCGTGACCCTGATCGGTGCCAACGGCGCCGGCAAGTCGACCCTGCTGATGACCCTCTGCGGTTCGCCGCAAGCCCACAGCGGCAGCATCCGCTACATGGGCGAAGAGCTCGTCGGCCAGAGTTCGTCGCAGATCATGCGCAAGAGCATCGCCGTCGTACCGGAAGGTCGTCGGGTGTTTGCTCGCCTGACCGTGGAAGAAAACCTCTCCATGGGTGGCTTCTTCACTGAAAAAGGCGATTACCAGGAACAGATGGACAAGGTCCTCGGACTTTTCCCACGCCTGAAAGAGCGTTTCAATCAGCGCGGCGGCACCATGTCCGGCGGCGAACAGCAAATGCTCGCCATCGGCCGTGCGCTGATGAGCAAGCCAAAGCTGCTGCTGCTCGACGAGCCTTCGCTGGGTCTGGCGCCGATCATCATCCAGCAGATCTTCGACATCATCGAACAGCTGCGCAAGGATGGCGTGACGGTGTTCCTGGTCGAGCAAAACGCCAACCAGGCGCTGAAAATCGCTGACCGCGCGTACGTTCTGGAGAACGGCCGCGTGGTGATGCAAGGCACCGGTGAAGCGCTGCTGACCGACCCGAAAGTGCGCGAAGCGTACCTCGGTGGTTAAGCGTTTGCGGTAAACAAAAAAACGGCCTTCGGGCCGTTTTTTTTGTGTCTGCCACAATCCCGAGAACGATAAATAACTCCTGTAGGAGCCGGCTTGCCGGCGATAGCGGAGTATCAGTCAACCTCTCTGTAGAATGTTAAACCGCGATCGCCGGCAAGCCGGCTCCTACAGGGGTTTGTGTGATCAGTCAGAGGCGATCCAACGCCTCCCCACTGCGCTTGAACCAGCCAATCAAGTAATCCGCCAGCACCTGCGTGCGCTTGGGTAACCCACCCTGATACGGGTGCACCAAATACATCGGCATGCGACGCGTCTGATAATCGCGCAGGAGCCAGCGCAAACGGCCGTCAGCCAATTCCGCCTGCAACAGGTAGGACGGCAGACGCGCAATGCCGGCGCCCGCCAGCGCAGCTTTTTTGAGCAGGCTGTAATGATTGCTGGCGAACGGCCCCGACACACGCACCCGCAATAATTCGTG
The DNA here is from genome assembly GCF_019946615.1 of Pseudomonas sp. BF-R-01. Classification (NCBI taxonomy): domain Bacteria; kingdom Pseudomonadati; phylum Pseudomonadota; class Gammaproteobacteria; order Pseudomonadales; family Pseudomonadaceae; genus Pseudomonas; species Pseudomonas sp. BF-R-01. The sequence goes on along the minus strand of NZ_JAGYFX010000111.1, from coordinate 4,221 downwards.
CTGTTGGTGATACAGCCATTCTTCGCGGCCGCTGTAGTGGCTGTTGAGCAAACACTGGTGCTCAGCCAGGGACTGTGGGGTCAGCGGTTCGCCGTGTTGCTCAAGGTAAGCCGGGCTGGCGCAGGTCAGTTCGTGCCAGGCCAACAGCGGTCGCGCCACCAGACGCTCGTCATTGCCGACATCGGAGCGAACCGCCAGATCAAAACCGTCGCGGGACAAGTCACGGTAATTGTTGCTGAGGTCGAGTTCGATCTGCACCTGCGGGTACTTGTGGGAAAACTCCAGCAGCAGGCCATCGAAGAAGGTTTCTCCCAACGATACCGGAACCGTCATACGCACCGGCCCTGCCATATCGTCCTTCAACCGCGCCAATGCCTGACGCGCCCGCTCCACTTGCACCACCAGCGCCTGGGCTTGCGGCAACAGCGCCGCCCCCGCCGCCGTCAGGCTCAAGCGGCGGGTGGTGCGTTGCAGCAGCACCACGGAAAACCGCGTCTCCAACAGGCTGATGCGCTTGGACAACTGGCCCTTGCTGCAACCCAGTTGTTGCGCCGCCAAGGTGAAACTGCCCGCTTCAATCAGCACTGCAAACGCCGCCAGATCATCCATCTCGCTCATGGATTGTTTCCATTAGAAAACCAAAGGTTGCCTATTAGCGCGCTTATCCACAGAAAAAACCACTCTAGACTGAAGCCACTTTCAACACACATGAGGATAAACAACATGAAAATTCTTTTGATTGGCGCAGGCGGCACCATTGGTTCGGCGATCGACAAGGAGTTGTCCGAGCGTCACGAGGTCATCCGCATCGGTCGCAACAGCGGCGACTTCCAAGTGGATATCAGCGACAGCGCTTCGATTCGCAAACTGTTCGAACAGACCGGCAAGTTCGACGCACTGGTTTGCGCGGCGGGCAACGTGACCTTCGCGCCGCTGAACGAAATGACCGCCGACAGTTTTACCCTCGGCCTGAACGACAAGCTGATGGGCCAGGTCAACCTGCTGCTGATCGGTCGCGAATTCGCCAATGACGGTGCATCGTTCACCTTCACCACCGGCGTGCTCAGCCACGATCCGATCCGCAGCGGTGCTTCGGCCGCACTGGTCAACGGTGCCATCGACAGCTTCGTGCGTGCCGCCGCGATCGAACTGCCGCGCGGCCTGCGGGTGAACTCGGTGAGCCCGAATGTCCTGGTTGAAGCCATGGGCAAATACGCGCCGTACTTCCGCGGCTTCAAACCGGTTCCGGCTGTCGATGTGGCACTGGCCTACGCCAAAAGCGTAGAAGGCCTGCAAACCGGTCAGACCTTTCACGTCGGCTGAACAACACAATCCGTAGGAGCACGGCTTGCCGGCGAAGGCGTCCGTAAGATCGCCTTCGCCAGCAAGCTGTGCTCCTACAGGTGGACCAACACACCTCGGCGGGGTTGTGATGAACGGTCAGGCTGCGTAACGTGGCGGCTCTTGTCTGGAGAGCCAAAGATGCGTGTTGCCCGTTCCTTAGTCCTTGTTGCCGTGCTTCCACTGTTCGCGGCCTGTCAGTTGTTCGATGGCCCGCGTGAAAGTGCCTCCCACGTGGGCCAGACCCGAATGCAGGGTCTGTTGACGGCAGCCGATGGCAAGCTGTTGTTCCAGCCGTGCAATGAGCAGCGCAGTTTCGTGGTCAACGACACCGGCGGCACCAGCGTCCTGCAAGAGGCCGCAAGCCTCGCCAATGCCCAGGGCAAGCTGTTCGCCGACGTTCGCGGGCGGATCGTCGACAGCCGCCTCGATCTGGAGCAGTTGTACCGCGTCGAGCGCTCGGGCACCGCCTGCGGCGATCCAAATTTCAAACCGTTGATCCTGCGCGCCGCCGGCCACGGGCCCGAGTGGAACGTCAAGGTCAGCGGCAAAGGCATGGTCGTCGACCGTGCGGGCCAACCGCCCCTGGCCGTACCTTATGTTGAAGAGCAACTGGGCGATGGCCGCTTCAACCTCAGCACCGAAGCCAATAACCAGCACATCGAACTGTGGGTCGCGCCGCAACGTTGCGTCGACAGCAGCACCGGCAGTGTTCAACACATGAGCGCCGAACTGCGCATTGATGACCAGGTTCAGCGTGGTTGCGGGTATTTCGGCGGATCGCGCGACGACTGATCGTTTAAGCCTCACGGGACTCGGCTTTTGGGGCTTATAATCGCCGCCTTCAAACGCCTTGGCGCAGTTGTGCGCCCCGCGAACCGGATCCCGTCATGTTACGAATCACTGAACTCAAGCTGCCGATCGACCATCCCGAAGAAGACCTGCGCCCTGCCATCGTGCAGCGCCTGGGCATCGCCAGTGATGACCTGCTCGATTTCACCTTGTTCAAGCGCAGCTACGATGCGCGAAAAAAATCCTCCGAACTGTGCTTCATCTACACCATCGACCTCACCGCGAAGGATGAGGCGGCGTTGCTGCACAAATTCGCCGATGACCGTAACGTCAACGAGGCGCCGGATGTCAGCTACAAAGTGGTCGGCCAGGCGCCGGCCGATCTGCAGCAACGCCCGGTTGTCGTAGGTTTCGGGCCGTGCGGGATTTTCGCCGGGCTATTGCTCGCGCAAATGGGCTTCAAGCCGATCATCCTCGAGCGCGGCACCGAAGTGCGCCAGCGCACCAAGGACACCTGGGGCCTGTGGCGTAAAAGCGTGCTCAACCCCGAGTCCAACGTGCAATTTGGTGAAGGCGGCGCGGGGACTTTCTCCGACGGCAAGCTCTACAGCCAGATCAAGGACCCGAAATTCATCGGGCGCAAAGTCCTGCATGAGTTCGTCAAAGCCGGTGCGCCGGAAGAAATCCTCTACGTCAGCAAACCGCACATCGGTACGTTCCGTCTGACGGGCGTTGTGGAAAACATGCGTGAGCAGATTCGTGCACTGGGCGGCGAAGTACGCTTCCAGCAGCGCGTCACCGACGTGTTGATCGAGGACGGTCAATTGGTTGGCGTCGAGCTCAACGGCGGCGAACAGATCCATTCGAAGCACGTGATTCTGGCCCTCGGCCACAGTGCCCGCGACACCTTCCGCATGCTCCACGGTCGTGGCGTGTTCATGGAAGCCAAGCCGTTCTCGGTGGGTTTCCGTATCGAACACCCGCAGTCGCTGATCGACCGCGCGCGCCTGGGCAAATACGCCGGGCACCCGAAACTCGGGGCGGCGGACTACAAACTGGTGCACCACGCCAAGAACGGCCGTTCGGTCTACAGCTTCTGCATGTGCCCGGGCGGCACGGTGGTCGCGGCGACCTCCGAGCCGAATCGCGTCGTGACCAACGGCATGAGCCAGTACTCGCGTAACGAGCGCAACGCCAACTCCGGGATCGTCGTCGGGATCACCCCGGAAGTCGATTATCCGGGCGGCCCGCTGGCCGGTATCGAGTTGCAGGAGCGCCTGGAATCCCACGCCTTTGTGCTGGGTGGCAGCAACTACGAAGCGCCGGCACAGCTGGTGGGCGATTTCATCGCGGGCAAACCATCCACCGAGTTGGGCAGCGTTGAACCGTCCTACAAGCCCGGTGTTGCGCTGGGTGATTTGGCGTTGGCCTTGCCGGCATTCGCCATCGAAGCCATTCGCGAAGCCTTGCCGGCGTTCGAGAAGCAGATTCGCGGCTACTCGCTGCATGACGCGGTGTTGACCGGGATCGAGACGCGTACGTCGTCACCGTTGCGGATCACCCGTAACGAGTCGATGCAGAGCCTGAACGTCAAGGGCTTGTTCCCGGCGGGTGAAGGCGCGGGTTATGCGGGCGGGATTCTGTCGGCGGGTGTCGATGGCATTCGCATCGCTGAAGCCGTGGCCCGCGATATCCTCGGCCTCGAGGCCTGACCGGCAATTTCTGAAACAATGCAGAACCCTGTGGGAGCGAGCCTGCTCGCGATGACGGCTGAACATTCAACTGAGATGTTGACTGGTCTACCGCTATCGCGAGCAGGCTCGCTCCCACATTGGATTTCGGTGTGTCAGATGTTGGCGCGCAGCACGGTCGCTGGAAGCGGCTCGCCGCGCTCGACACTCGCGGCCACCGCCGCCATCAACCCACTCAACTCATACCCCTGCGCCTTGAGCCAGGCCTGATCGTAATAACTGGTCTCATAGCGCTCGCCGCCATCGCACAGAATCGCCACGATCGACCCCGTTTCCCCCGCCGCCACCATCTGTTGCGCCGCCATCAACGCACCAATCAGATTGGTCCCGCTCGACC